>WJKA01000247.1 GCA_014729375.1 Chitinivibrionales bacterium | reverse complement strand
GCTAAAGAGAAGAGGGACAACAAAAAATTACAAGAACAAGACAGAAAAATGATGAAAGAGATGCAGAGATCACAACAGACAACAAATAATCAATGACAGTCTGTTATGAATCAATATGTTGATGCGAACCAAGAGAAAGGAAAGAGTGCGGAAGCAGAAGCACCAGATCAAATTGAACATTTTGGTTTGGTATATATGAACACACCCACAATGGGAGTTGCCCATTAAGGAGAAATATCAATGCCAGACGTATATGTAGTACCTGAGAGTATGGAAGGTAGAACAGACCTTCTATGAATATACTTGATTGCAAGTGAGCTCAAAGAACAGAAAGCCTACGCAAGAGGAAAGAAACAGATAGTCACAGGGGCAAGGTTGGCTGAATGAAAATTACTTGCCAGTAAGGAAATTGTTGAAAGTGTCTCACATGATTGAGGTGAGTATGAAAGTATAGGGTCAAGATTATCACAGAAGATTGGAGAACTGAAAACTGGTATAAAGGAATTGGGTGCAGTGAAAGGTGGTGCGATGAAGGCTGGGAAAGAGATAGTTGGTGGAAGTGCACAGTCAGCTGCCAGGGCATTTGCTGCTGGTCTTACAAGTTCAAATGTACCAAAGTGGAAAGTTGATACTTCCTTGATATACAAAGATACAAAGAGAATGGAGTATTCGTTAACATTCCATTTAGCACAGTTACCAAACACAACTCCCTATAACGCTGTATTCCAACCAGTTAGGAGATTGGAAGAACTCTCTTGTGCTTCTCTTGCCGGTGACTTCATAGGTATAAATTTCCCTGCTGTGTTTAGAATATATTCATCTCCAGGAGATATAATAAATATAAAATATGCAGCATTAACAGCAGTGCAACCGACATGAAGAGAACCCTTCAAAAATGGATATCCTATGTCATGTGAGTTACAATTGACATTTGTAGACATTGAACCTCTATATAGAAGTTCATTTGAATCTAGAGGAAGAGTGAGGACTAGTTAATATGATGGAATATCACGATGATACCTTTTATGAGATAACGGGTACAAGGCTGAATCACGTATCACAGTTGAAATTATTCAATGTTTTGAAGGACATGAGAGACAATGAAACTCTCATGAACATTTTCAAGACATACAGATTGAATGATGATTTGAAGGAAAAATTGTATTATGACTTGTATGAGATAGACAATGATGATTGATGAGACAATATTTCATACAAACAATATGGAACGCCATATCTGTGGTGAACCATATGTCTATTGAATGACATAATAAACCCATTTGAGTTCATATATGGGAGTCCTGGGGAAATCGTGAAGATTCTCAGACAAGAATATATGTATCAAATGTTGAAGGAAATAAGAAGCATTAGTGGAAATAGACGATAATGAGACATGGTGACAGACAAGAGAACACTGGAGAATTTACTGTATCCCTGTCCCTAGACGTGGGTGAGGTCACATTAGATAACTCCAGTATACAACAATTTTACTTCATAGAAGATATTTATTCTTTCTGTATCACAGGAAAACTTGTTTTCCATGATCAGAGAGGTATACTTGAATTCGGCCCAATCACTGGAAACGAGAGTGTGAACGTGTCATATGGAGAAGAGACTGATATAGAGAAGACATTCTATATATACAAACTTTCAAGAATAGATCAATCAGCACAGGTCGCTCCTGCAACAAAGGAAGTTATTGAAATATTTTTTGTTGACCAAATGTTCTATCAGTTGAATTTCTTCCAATTCTCAAAATCCTGAACAAATGTAAAGATGTCCACAATCATCATAAACATAGCAGAGAACATATTAGGTGTACGAGAATGGGACAAACAAGAACAGAGCAGAGAAAACATAGAATATTTCTATAGTCCATACTGAACACCAAATAAGTGCATAACGTGATTAATGAAGAGATCCACAGGAACCCTCTCAGCAAAGCCGGGATTCTGTTTTTATAACAACATGAGAGGCACAAACCTCATTACACATGAAGAACTACTGAGTCAAGAAAGATTGATGACCATAGGAAATGAGGATGATGGCATATACGTGTTCGAAGATTTGAGTAAGTATCTGTACAATAGAATATTGTCATGAAACATATCTGGAATAGACAGTGTATCATTGAATCACATTGCCGGTGGTACACGAATGGGATATGACAGTTCGAAGAAAGAATTCATAGTGAATACATATACTTATAAAAACGTGGTAAAAGAACACACTGTACTTGGGAACAAAACACTGTTCCCAGATTATTCCAATACTGATACACAGTTCATAAACGTACAAGAGAGTGATCCTACTCTGATAGACAACATATACCATAACCATTGGATAAAGAAATATGATATCCAACAGACCTTTGGTATAGTGGTCAGAGGACATGAGAATAGGTACTGTGGTGGCATGATAGAAATAATCTGGCCAAGTAAGAATATGGAGACAGAAATATATAACAAGAACTTAGGTGGATATTATATAATCAAGAGTATCACACACTCATTCTCTGGTTATGGGACACCCGCATATAAACAGAAAATGGTGCTCATAAAGAATGGTTATGAAGATTCTGATGCGCGGGCACTGTTAAAATCAACAAGGAAAAATGTATATGATAAAAAATAATCCAAGAGAGTTTCAACAAACAGACGATAAGTTATATGGGATATATAGGGGAGTTGTAGAAGATAACAGTAGTGATCCAGAAAAGAGAGGAAGATGTAAAGTCAGAATTTTTGGTGTGCACTCTCCGAATAAGATAGAAACGGAGTCAGATGGAATACCTACAGATCAACTACCATGAGCAGAACCTGCATTAGGATTATTTGGAGGATCTGTAAGTGGATTTGGTGCATGGACAGTTCCACTACAAGGATCACAAGTATTTGTATTCTTTGAAAATGGGCACATTCTCCATCCTATATATT
>WJKA01000246.1 GCA_014729375.1 Chitinivibrionales bacterium | reverse complement strand
GAACATGATGATCCAGATGGTTTGTGATGATATCGGGAGTGCGCTGTCGGGGTCTGTTGCCGGGCATCAGGCGCCGCACTATCGCGGTGCGCGACTCAATTTCTCTGAATGGAAAGCATACTGGGCAAATAACGGGCTGGACAACGATCAGAACAGTATCCTCAGCGCACAGAGCAATGCGAGCTATAACCTGCTCACCAATGAATTGACGATTACCATTGATTATGATCCATCAAGCGTTGGGGCCGCGCCGGTTGATGGGCTGGATACCGATATCCTGGGAAACCCAATCCCCGGTGACGGTTCTGCTCACCCCGGACCGATCCAGGGTCTTTCACAGGGAACACATACATTCCAGCTCTGGCCCCCGCAGAATTTCCCGGATTTTCCGCTTCCCGCATCCGCCCGGGACCATTCAAAAATACCGGCTTCATCAACTCCCCGCCTGGAGCCGGAGTGGAAAATCGCTCCTGTTAACGGCCGGATCAGCATACCTCACGATAAAAACGTACAATCGCTGGCCATTTATTCACTTCAGGGGAAATTTATTACTCGAATCGATGCAGGAAAACAAAAATCGTTTGAGCTGAACACTTCTTGTCAAACCGCACATGGCGTGAAAATGGTACAATTCGAGTATTAAAGCCGGCCCTGCTACTCGAACAGGTCACTCCCATATCTAATCAAATGTGCATTCCATGATGACAATTTTATGCATGCCGGGATTATTTCCCCATTCAAGAGGGGCCAGATAGGGAATTTGTACGCTTTTTATCGTATCGCCGGGCGCAAGATTCATCTCCCCGTTGTAGTTGTCATCAAACGTCGTTTTTCGCAATACTATTTCTCCATTCGTCGACAAATAGAGCACATGCCCCTTGAGTGCATCGATTGTTTTGTCGCCTGTATTGGCAATTGACAGCAGAGCAGACCCGAACCGCTGGTCAATTTTAGTATCAACAATTTTCATGCTTGCACGTACTTCCGGGTCCGGCTTCATTGAAAGCAGTTCTCTGCTCTCGTTGATTTTTTTCTTTATTTCTTTTATCTCCGAGGCTGCTTCGCTATTGTCCGGATCGAGTTTCGATATCAGGCTCCATACCTGAATTGCTTTCGTCAATTCTCCATTCTTCTTGTATTCAAATGCTTCATTTCTCAATGCATACGCTTTTTCCCAGTTGATTATCTGCTGAAGGTTCGATTGGATTTTCATCGAACCATTTTCTTTAAAAACGGCAAAGTCGAATTTATGCGCGTCATAATCCAGACCACCGTCGGGATATACCTTTTTGATGACCGGGCCAATCATTTTATCCCGTTGCTGCTTTGTGGACTCTTTTGAAATTTTCCCTTCACCGGCATCCCCGATTTTTTCCATGGATTTCCATATATCCGGGGTCCTGATTTCGATGGTGAAGACATGGCGGCCCTTTTCCTTCTTCTCGTCAAGAATCGAATATGTGATAATACGGCTTTCAAAATAATCATATAAAATATCCGAGAAGCTTTTTATTTCATCGTCAACCATTGGATTTTTTCCGTAATACTGTTTCATCAATTTTGCATACTGGACCTTGTTTGCCAGTTTCTGATCGTTTTCACAAAGGAGGGCGCGCGCTTTTTCGTATTCTTCCTTTTTCAGCAGATTAAAATATGAATCAAGCACTGAGCGCGGGGCCCCGGTGTTTGTGCTTGCCGCAAATGCGATTGCTGCGACGATCAGAAATATTTTGCCCGGGCAGTCAGCAGGTCCTGCATTCATCGTATCCTCCTCATTCCGGTTGCCGGTGCTGGAAAGCAGCCGGTTTTGCACAAGCTATATTGTACATTTGCTCATGCTGCACCGACAAGTAAATTCCGGTTGTCCGGACGCCTTGACCTTACACATTGAACCTGATGCTGAGAATATCACCGTCTTTGACAATGTAATTTTTACCCTCAAGACGGAATTTACCTTTTTCTTTTACGGCTTTTTCCGATCCTGCATCCCGGAGATCATCATATGAAAAGCATTCGGCCCGGATGAATCCGCGCATAAGATCGGAATGGATAGCACCGGCGGCAAGCAATGCAGTATCGCCCTGTCGAATAGTCCACGCCCTGACTTCATCATCGCCAACAGTAAAAAAACTGATATACCCCAGAAGTGAATAGGCAGCCTGGGAGAGCCGGTCCCGCGCCGACTCATTTATTCCCATGTCATCCATAAAAAGCCGGATTTCCTCCTGGTCGGTAAGCCGCGAAAGCTCCATTTCGAAATTTCCGGCAAATTCTATTGCAGTATATGATTGCGAAAGCGACGCCATAAGCGATGCATTCTTTCCAAAAAGCTCCTCGGATGAATTTACGATAACCAGGAGGGGTTTCAAGGTGAGAAATTGAAATCCCTTAATGGCTTTCAACTCGGTGTCGCTTAATTCCAGGTTTCGAACCGGTTTCATCTCCTCAAGATGCGCGTGAATTTTCCGAAGGACGGATTGCTCGATCTGAAGTTCGTTTGTTTTTATGCCCCGCTTGAAACCGGCCTCTATTTTTTCCAGTCTGTTTTCGGTGATTACCATGTCCGACAGCAGAAACTCACCGGTGATTGTGCTCAAATCTATTCCGGGATCAGGAACGCCTGCATTGTCATCTGAAAAATTTCTCAATACAACAGCGAGTGCATCAGTGCTTTTTATCAACCTGAGCAGTTCGCCGGAAAGCGGCCCTTCTCTGGCGGCCCCCTTCGATACGCCGGCAAAATCGATCATTTCGATTTTTGCATAGGTGGTTTTCTCTGGATTGTAAAGCTTTGAAAGCCGGGTAATTCGCTCATCAATGACTTCGACCTCACCAAGATGAGGCTCTGCTCTGGAATCGGAATATGATGCCACCGGCGCTTCAGAGCGGGTCAGCGCATTAAACAAGGTGGTTTTCCCGCTGTTTGGAAGACCTGTTATACTGATTTTCATGATTGCCCCGGGCTGAAAAAAATGATAAAATACTATTTGAGAATGCATAAAAAGTTGATAGTGCGTTTGAAATCGAGGACCAGCCAGAGAATGACCGTGATTTATTGATATTGTCACTATAGTATTTTGTTATCGCATTACAGGTATGATAACCAGAAGGAACCACAACAATGAGCAGCTCCGGATTTGATGTTGAAGAGGCCAAAGCGAGACTGAACCACCTTTTGTCAATGCCCGAAACCCCGGTACGCGCCCGGGAGATTGCTGCTTTGCGGCGATCGCTCGAATTGATTGCCAGAAACGGTCCGATGCGCAAACGGCGCGCTTCCTCAACGAGAAATTCTCCAAAATCTGTTGCAGCGGAACGGCCCCGCCCGCAAAAGCCGCTGAAAG
>WJKA01000245.1 GCA_014729375.1 Chitinivibrionales bacterium | reverse complement strand
TCTCAGCGTTGCCTGTGTTATTTTCCTGTTGCTGTCCCGGATAAAAATTATCAGGCTCCAGAAAAATATACAACACCTGCAAAAAAACATTTCCCACTTGCAAAATGCGCAGTCTTCAATTAATCTGAAATAAATATTCCTTCAAAAACATCCGGAATGAAAGGGGTCTTGCGGATGGCATCGAGAAATTATTTGACCCGAGTAAAGAAAGAGAGTGTTCCAAATGGTAAAGCTGTTAGAACTAAATTATCCACAATGTTTGACCAAGTTGGCAACAAAGGAGGAAGGCTGAATGATTACAGGTCACGAAATATCAATTATACACTGATTATTCCGTCCGTTTTATTTTTTGGAATACGCACTCTGCACTATCCGGTCTTTTTCAGCGTTGTAGCGGAAGCATACATGGGCGGTTGCAGTATGAATAGTCATTTTTTTATCAAGGATTTTCAAAATAACATCGGCAAACAGTGTATTTTCAATGCAAATAGCCGCAGTCGGGTTTCTGTGGGATTGTTCCTGCAGCTTTTTCTTTTTCCATTTCATGGTTTCACGGTATTTAATCAGGTACGACCGTTTTTTCTGAATGTGTGAGATCGTGTTTTTCTTATCCTGGCTGAGCTCGACTCCTTTTTCGATCATTGCTTTGAGGGACAGAAAAACATCATCGATTTTTTTGATATTGTTACTGCAGAATTGTGTTGATTTGTCGATTTCCTCACCCGCTTTTTTAGCAAGATAGTCATTACCGGCTTCGATAAATGTTCTTACGCCATACTCTGATCCGATATTTCTCGTGTGTATCGAATCGAGAGCACATGCCGTACCGCCGATAATAGCGGCCTTTTTTCCGCTCAGGAGGATTTTCCCCCCGGCATTCACCGTGCTCTGCACAATGGAATTTTTGACAATTACATCACCCTGCGCTTCGATAACACCGTTCTGGATATGTTTTGTAATAATATCCCGCCCGCAGCGTATCGCATGGTCTTTTCGTCCGATTATGCCGCTTTCTACCCGGATATCGCGGCCGGCCTGTAATGTCGCGCCGTCGGTATTTCCCCGCACAACAATATCCCCGTCGGCATTAACTTCAAAACCGGGCAGCACATTTCCCTTGACAGTAACATTGCCGTTAAACCGGACATTGCCGCACCCGTAATCGACATTGCCCTCGACTACATATTGCTTGTAAACCGACAATACATTGCCGTTCAGCGAAACCTGCCCGTCACATTCGGCCCGGTATTCCCTGGCGTCGTTTTCACTAACATTTATGCCTGCACACAGCACTTTGCGCTCACCCTGATATGCCGTGACAACAGCACCGCTCAGATCGAACCCGTCGCTGCCGGGCGACGGCTCTGATACGACCGCAAGAAGGTCTCCTTTATGAACAATCGGAATTGCGGCCTGTTTCCGGTAATCAATTCTTCCGTCGGGAAGAACCCTGTATTCTTCCTGCATGGGTCCGGAGTCGAATTTCAACTCAATTTCTGCATCGGCCCCGTCCACCGCGGGTTTTCCCTCAGCAACAATTACATCTCGGGCCGGTTCACTGGTGGTTATAACTTTTTTGAGAATATCTTTTATTACATCGGTCCTGATACCGGTCCTGACTCCCAGTTCTTCGAGCTTGCTGCAGATAGCGCCACAGTCCGGCATGGTCCCGTTTCCTTCAGGCGGAGTAAAATCCGCCAGTGCACGCATACCGTTATCGACAATCCTGACAGTAAAGGAGCCGTTGTTGTCCGATGGCACGAGGTAGAGTTTTTCTCCTGCCAGCACCAGCCTTCCGTTCTGTTTTGCGCGGAACCGAAGAGTACCTTCTGAAATGCTGATGTCAAGATTGCATTCATACATGTACTGTTTGTCAAAAATATCCTCAGGACCGTGCACGTCCTTTTTTCCGGTCACCGGCCGCGTAACAGCCGTTGTTTCCGGGGTAATTATTGTTGCTTCATCCAAACCTTCCCGGATAATATCATCAGAAGAGTTTACCGGATGATGCGTTATGAAGTGTATTCCTTCAGGAAATGAGTATCCTGCACTCAGGCGGCGATTCATGTAATCGCTTCTTGAAATTGAAATATCATTATCACCCAGAAAACCGCGCGCCTCAAGCTCCTCTTCAGTCTCCCCTTCAATGATTTCATCGGTTTCAATTTCGCTTATCCGGCGCTTCAATTCGTCTATAAGCCGCTCCGCGGCCGGATCGTGATGCGATCCTTTATTCCTGCCGGTTTCTTTTTTCACGGGTTATCCCCCTTGTGTCCATTCTTCCACCACTGAAATTACTTCCGATACTGTTTCCGCGACTTTCTTGCGAACCAGTGTATCGTTGCGCGGGGGAAGTATGCGATATCTCCGCTCGGCACCGACACTTTCCCCGCTGTTACCGATTGATTCGGCAGTGCATATATCGTTTGCACAGGCAATCACCTGTATGAATTTTTCGTACCGGGCATATTCTGAAGGTAATTCAAAGGGACGGTGATGATATTTCAGTGCACTGATAAGTTTTTCATGAAGGTCCCACCGAGCGGCAAGCCACGCGCCCGCGTCTGCATGGTCGAACCCAAGGACCTCTTTTTCATTTTTTCGAAGAGAGGTTTTGTCGACTGCTGCTTTCTTGAGTGCCTTTTCGAAATCTTCATGAAGAAACTGCTCTAAAGCAAGTCGCCCCATGTCGTGAAGAAGTCCTGCGATAAAATATTCTTCCGGATCAATATCCTCACCGGATAATGGCGCAATCTTTTTTGACAGCAATGCAACGGCAAAGGAGTGCTGCCAGAAATCGTCAATAGTAAATCCGAACGGCCGCGCATTCCGGAACATTTTTACGAGGCTTAATCCAAGCATGAGATTATGCAGGGTTTTCAGGCCAAGAACCACAATTGCCTGCTGTATCGACGGCACCCGGGTCCTGCGGGCATAGTATGCCGAATTGACGAGCCTGATTGTCCGCGTGGCCAGGGCCTGGTCTTTTGCCACCACGGCAGCGACATTTACCATACTGCTGTTCGGATTATTCATGACTTTACGTATCTGGCGCAACACCATTGGAAGGGTTGGAAGGTTCTCGATTTGCCCGAGCTTTTCTTCAATCAGTGCACTATTCATTCGCTCCTGTTCCCTGCCAGAGTCATTTCGACGGTCGTACCTTTTTCTTTTCTGCTGGTCAATTCAATGGTCCCATTCATCCGGGATAAAATCCGCCGCGCCAGATACAGTTCGATTCCCATACCGTTATAGGCATTGCGGTCGGTATTTACTCCCCTGAATCCATAGGAAAAGACCCTTGTCAGCTCCTCATCGTCAATCCCTTGCCCATTGTCTTTAATCGAAAGAACAACCTGCTCTTCGTCGCATTCCGCAGCAATATCGATCGTGACTTCCTTCGGTGAATAAATAATCGAATTCAATACCACCGAATCGATACAGTAGACCAGGCGCGGCCAGTCACATCGCACCGTGATATTGCCGGGGATTCCGAAGTTAACGGTACATTTTTTCTTCCGGTAATCTGCATATATCATTGCATTGCCGACCGCTGCCCTGACAGCATCTTCAAGCGGAAATGTTTCCATGCAGAATTCCATCACACCCGACCGGATACCGGAGAGGTCCCGGAGATTGTCGCAGTATCGTGAAAGCTGCCAGGTTTCATACAGAGAATCGTGAAGCAGTACAAGGGAATCCTCTTCCACCGTATCCGGGAAATACTCGACAAGGAGATTGAGTGCATTTTGTATTCCGGTCGTGCGGGAACGGATTTTCCATAGGGCGTCCGCGGTTTCCCTGGCCACCGAATGCATGGCCCCGCGCAATCCGGTGATATCGTCGAGCAGTACCGCAATATGCTCTTCATTTTCTGCGGCAAATTTCTTTTGACGGACAAGCAGGACCCGGCCGTTGCGGGTGATTTCCTGCATCCGCTCCTGTTCTGCCGGAGCAAGCGGCGCAGTTCCGGTTTCTGCAGTAAAATCGTCAATGGATAAACAGCAACCGTCAAGTCCGGCCAGGTGAGCAAGGTTGGTCCAGCGGTCATTCTGCCGCACCAGTTCTCCACGGCAATTGTACGCAAGCATTGCCGATGGAAAGGTATCGAGTAATGCCGCCGTCAGCTCATTTTCAACCATCAGTCCCCCCTTCCTGCTCAATTCCCAGTATCG
>WJKA01000244.1 GCA_014729375.1 Chitinivibrionales bacterium | reverse complement strand
TGGTTACTCAGAATACAATGCACCTACTCAGGTCCTTATGCATGAATCCGGCAGTCATTCCGCCCCCGAATGCCGGTCTCGATGTGCCGGGCAGGTTTGTCCGGAAAAACAATCCAGCCCGAATGACCGGCCCGATCAACCAGAGCAGTCACAATAAAATATTAATTTTGCATGTGCGCCGATACATTTTTGTCCTGTTTTTTTTGTTTGACATGCAACTGCGGCACCATGTATTTGATAAAAAACAACACAAAAATGTATCCATCTGTTTTTTTTGCAAGGAGGAGTTGCATGAATTTGTCAGATTCAAAATATTCACAGTTTGCACTGTGTCGCGAGATGCTTGATACGGTCGAGGTCATTTCCGGATTTGATTGCGGGAGGACTGCCGGTGTATCCGGTAGTATCAAGTCGGCGGGCAGGCTGTTTATGACTGGCGAGGGATCGAGCAGAATATTTCCTGCAAAAAATGCTATCAGGAAATGCCTTTCCCGGGGGCATGATCTTCAGATTTCAACGGACGGTTCACGTCAATCCGCGCAGTATGATTTACGGAAATTCGCCGTGTTCTGTGCATCAAATTCAGGCCGTACAAAAGAAGTTGTTCTTCTGGCAAAAATGCTTGCGGAGCAGGGCAATAACAACCGGTTCGGCTTGACCGCCAACAGCGGGACGCTTCTTGAGGAGGCCTGTGCGGAGACATTTGTGTTGACATGCGGCTGGGAGGAGGCTGTTGCCGCGACGAAAAGCGTGGTTGAACAGGCGCTGTTTTATGAATCGATACTCTGGAATATTGCCGGTGAAAACAGGGCGGATGACATTGCGGGTCTTGGGACAAAAGCGAATGCTGCCTTGACAATAAAAATCGATGCCGGCATC
This sequence comes from Chitinivibrionales bacterium, assembly GCA_014729375.1. Classification (GTDB taxonomy): domain Bacteria; phylum Fibrobacterota; class Chitinivibrionia; order Chitinivibrionales; family WJKA01; genus WJKA01. The sequence continues at coordinate 8,973 of WJKA01000244.1, read as the reverse complement.
GTACAGAAGGCGGCGGCCGCGCCGACAATCTACTTTGCAGGATACAATGACGGGGTTGCGGAAGAGCTGACATTGAAAACCAATGAAATAACACGCAAAAAGTCGGATTTTCTCGAAGGGACCTATGCAGTGCACGGCATTGAAGAGGTTATGGATACAAACGACATTGTTTTTGTGGTGGATCCGATCGAGGAGGAGATCGAAAAATTCCGGGAAGTCCTCGTGAACGGAGTCGGGTTACATGTTGTGGCAATCGCCGACAGGGAAACGCCGTTCCCGACTATCAAGGTGCCGGCTGCGGGAGACCTGGGTCAGTATGTTTATTTATGTGCGGGCTGGAACCTGCTGGTGGAAATTGGACTGGCGCTGGGCATAAATCTCGACAAGCCGGAACGCGCCCGGAAAGTCGGAAATGAATTTGTGGCGTAATGCATGGTAGCAGGATACGGCCTGCTGGTATTTATGTTCCGGCTTTCTTTTGTATGCGTGCAACGCGCTTTTTGAATTCGGCTGTTTCCCTGCGCACTTGATGAACAAAACTGTTGCTTTCTGCGGTTCCGCATACCGCGCGCATCTCGGCCGTATTCCTGTATGTGGCAAGACGAAACGGGTTTTCGAAATCCTTCTTGCGACTCAGAAACACCTGTTCGCAGATATACTCCTGTATTTCAACTGCTTTGTCCAGACTCTGGTTCCACTGTTTCCCGGAGAGGACAGGGGTGCCCAGGAGTTCCAGGAGCACCGCATAGGCGTGTCGCTGCTTTTCAAGCGGATATGTCTCCCAGAGATAGTCGTATGCTCGATGAATATCATTCCAGGTTTTCAGTCTGCCGGCTTTGATGTTTTTGAGAAGGTGCTGCAATTCGGGCTCTGTGACAAGCTGGCCGCCGATATTAATCCAGCGGGTTTCCCGAGGTCCGGCAAGCCTTTTTTTCATAAAAGCCGGTGATGATTTTCCGGAATCTTCGAGGAACCGGACACAATTTTTTACTGCGTAATAATGAAGCATGTTTTTATATGCGGCATATGCCTCGACGCATTTGACAATTACCGAGTGCCGTTTTGATTTTTCCAGATGTTCACCGTGTATTGTCAAGGAGCGGACCATATCGGGGTTGTCATTGAGCGCAGTGCGGCCTTTTTGAATCAGGCTGCGGGCGCTTTTCCCGGCGGGGTCCTGTCCGTTGCTTGCAAGCAGGGCCTTGCCGGTCCAGAGCTCCAGCAGTCTGCACGCTTCAAAAATCTCTTCGACCGTGTCCGGAGCCAGAAAATCGAATTCGATATGTTGTGATCTTGTTTTTCGTTTGTCACGCGCCTGGAATTTCCAACTGTTGCGTGTCAGAGCATACATGTTGTACATCCACCAGAACGCCGGCATGATTTCCAGTCTGTCACGCGCGACATCGTCGTTAAGCAGGGAAAAGGGGAGGGGGATATTCAGTTCTGCCGGATAATCGCCCTTTGCCAGCAGCACGAATGAGGCAAAGCGACAGGAGTGCTTGACAGTAGTGCAGAGCCCCGGCCAGAATCCCCGGCCGGCCCGGATTTCATTGTCGTTTGCCCTGCTGTTGTGATTTGAGCCGATTGTCGCGCCCGCGGCAAGATTGCTCTGACCCATTACCAGCGATGCGATCAGAAAAGAATTATTATGGTGTTGCTCGTGCGCGGGAAATATCAGATTGTTGAGCATCTCGCAGCAGGAAACCGTGGAGTTGTCCCCGAGAAAGGAATTCAGGAGCCGCCCGCCGTATTTGATGTTCGAATTGTTGCCGAGTATAAATCTGACCGCTTTGCATCCGTAAAAAATTTTGCAGCCATATCCGATTATGCCGTTAACAAGCTCAACGCCTTCGCCGATCTGGGTCGCTTCCCTGTCGTTTGAGTTAATTGTCAGGTTTTTAAGTTTGTTCGCCCCTTTGATATACGCGTGAGAACCGACCTTGACGTCTTTTATTATGCGAGAATTCTTGATCACCGACTGATTGCCGACTGTTCCGTAGTATCCTCTGCGGGAATCAAAACTCTTCTGGGTGATCGAGAGGAGTTTTTTCTGGAGCGGGCGGTCGTCGCGGTACCTGGCCCAGATATAGGCGTCGGCAGTTATCATGCCGTCAAAAGGAAGCACCGACCGGTCGCCGCCTTCATTCATAATCTCCAGCCATACCCGCACATCCTCCGATTCGCCGTCTTTCAGGATGCCGTTCCCGAATTTGGCATGATCGGTCACGTGCATTTCGTCAATATTCATCAAAATGCACCGGTTGCCGATTATATAATGGGCGAGATACCGGAGTGTATGCAATGCCGGATCATCGCCGATGTCGCTTGAAATAATTCTGCAACTGGTTATCCCGGCAGGAATTTTCAAATCATGATGGCAGAGCACGGCAGGTTTGAGCCGGCCGATTCTGACAAGGCCGAAAAATTCCGAATTCTTTATCAGGGACGGCGTGAATTCTTCACTAACAAGAATTGTGTCCCAGTTGTCGCACGTATTGCCGTTTTTTACCAGGACCTCAATTTCATCGGAGCGGAGATTCCGGTACATTTCATTCCGGCGGGGCTGCTGCTTTTCGCGCAGGTAAAATTCGTTTTTGCCGCCGGGAAGATACTCCGGTGGAATAAACGCTTTGCCCAGGGCGTCATCAGGCAGCATTGCTACCGTTTCCATACTGTACCTCCTGTTAAGGCTTTTTAATGTCCGCGTGGTATTCCTGCAGCGATTTGACCGGGTAATCGCCTTTGCGCCGCTCGGCAATGCCCTGCGCGGCGGCAAGCGCTGCCGGGAGCGTTGTAATGTACGGCACATTATATTTGATCGCGTTTTTCCTGATATACGAATCATCATGCTGACTCAATTTTCCGATCGGCGTATTGATAACGAGCTGTATTTCCTTGTTCATGATCCCGTCGGTAATATTCGGCCTGCCCTGGTGGAGCTTGTTGATCAGCTCGCAGTCGATTCCGTTCTGCATGAGAAACTCCCGGGTCCCTTCGGTTGCTTTGATAGTGAAATCGAGTTTTTTGAATTCCCTCGCGACCTCAAGAACCGCAGGGCGTTCCCGCCGCGAAACGCTGATCAACACGGTCCCGCTCGACGGCAGTTGCTGCTTTGCTGCTTCCTGGGCCTTGTAAAATGCGAGTCCGTAGCTGTCCGCCAGCCCGAGGACCTCGCCGGTGGAACGCATTTCCGGACCGAGCACCGGATCGACTTCCGAGAGCATGGGAAATGGAAAGACCGATTCTTTCACGCCGTAATGTGGAATAGTATTATTGTGCAACTTGAGGTCCGACAGTTTTTTGCCCATCATTATCTCGGTAGCGCTCCTGGCCATTGAAAGACCGCACACCTTGGAGACCAGGGGTACTGTTCGTGATGCCCGCGGATTCGCTTCAAGCACATATACCGTGTCGTCGGCGATCGCATACTGCATATTCATCAGACCGACGACATGCAGCTCGCACGCGATTTTCTTTGTGTAAGCGATAATTGTTTCGATATGCTTCGGTGGAATGCTCACGGGCGGAATAACACAGGCGGAGTCGCCGGAATGAATTCCCGCCTGCTCGATATGCTGCATTACCGCAGGAACAAACGCATCGGTACCGTCGGCAATAGCGTCGGCTTCAGCCTCAACGGCATTTTCCAGAAATTTATCGATAAGAATCGGCCGGTCGGGAGTAACATCCACAGCGGCCGCAACATAATGTCGAAGCATGGCTTCATCATGGACCACCTCCATACCCCGTCCGCCAAGAACGTATGAGGGCCGGACGATCAGTGGGTATCCCATTGAATCCGCCAGTTCAAGGGCCTCATCCAGCGTGCGTGCCATTCCCGCTTCAGGCATGGGAATACCAAGCTGGTCCATTCGTTTCTTGAACCGGTCGCGGTCCTCGGCAAGATCAATTGTTTGCGGTGAAGTACCCAGGATGGTAACGCCTTCATCGGCAAGTTCGTTTGCAATATTCAGCGGTGTCTGGCCGCCGTATTGACAAATAACTCCAATCGGGTTTTCTTTATTGTAAATACTGAGAACATCTTCGACAGTCAGCGGCTCGAAATAAAGCTTGTCCGCAGTATCATAATCCGTCGAAACGGTCTCGGGATTGCAGTTGACCATGATTGTTTCATATCCCATTTCCCTGAGCGCGAATACTGCATGGACACAGCAGTAGTCAAATTCGATACCCTGGCCGATACGGTTAGGGCCGCCGCCGAGAATCATTACTTTTTTCCGGGTGCTGACCGGCACCATGTCCTCGCCATTGTATGTAGAGTAATAATACGCGGCGTTTTCAACACCGCTTACCGGAACGGCATCCCATCGTTCGGCAAGACCGAGCCCGGTCCGTCTGGTCCTGATTTCTTTTTCGGGCACAGCAAGCAGCATGGCAAGATACCGGTCGGAGAAACCGTCTTTCTTTGCCTGTACAAAGAGGTCGTCGGGAAGATTTTTTCCTGTATGCCCGAGCATTTTTTCTTCGAGCTCAACAAGCTCTTTCATCTGTTCGATAAACCATCGTTTAATGCGGGTTCTGGCAAAGAGTGTTTCGACCGATGCGCCTTTTCGCAGCGCTTCATACATGATAAACTGGCGTTCGCTCGATGGTTCTTTCAGCAAATCCATGAGCCGGTCGAGCGGCAGGCTGTTGAAATTTTTGACAAAACCGAGTCCGTAGCGTCCTTTTTCAAGAGACCGGATTGCTTTTTGCAAAGCTTCCTTGTAGTTTTTCCCCAGACTCATGACTTCGCCGACCGCGCGCATTTGCGTGCCGAGTTTGTCTTGCGCATTTTTGAATTTTTCGAATGCCCACCGGGCGAACTTGACAACGACATAGTCGCCGGATGGTGTGTATTTTTCCAGCGTGCCGTCACGCCAGTACGGAATTTCATCCATGGTCATTCCGCCGGCCAGCTTGGAGGAGACCAGTGCGATAGGAAAACCGGTTGCTTTGGATGCAAGCGCGGATGACCGCGATGTACGGGGATTGATTTCTATGACCACAACCCGGCCTGTTTCAGGATCGTGTGCAAATTGAATGTTGGTGCCGCCGATCACCTCAATTGCTTCAACAATTGCATACGAGTATTTCCGGAGCCTTTCCTGCAACGCTTCATCGATAGTAAGCATGGGCGCAGTGCAATAAGAATCACCGGTATGAACACCCATCGGATCGACATTTTCAATATAACAGACTGTTATCAACTGGTTTTTCGCGTCGCGTACCACCTCAAGTTCGAGTTCCTCCCAGCCGAGTACCGATTCTTCAACCAGAATCTGTCCCACGAGACTTGCCGCGATACCCCTGCTTGCTACTATGCGAAGCTCTTCTACGTTGTACACCAGGCCGCCGCCGGTCCCGCCCATGGTGTAGGCCGGGCGGATTACAACCGGGTAGCCGAGGTCCCCGGCAATTGTTTCAGCTTCCTCAACAGAATACACCGCAGTGCTTTTCGGCATTTCAATACCGAGACGGTCCATGGTGTTTTTGAACGCTGTTCTGTCTTCTCCCCGTTCAATTGCATCAACTTTTACCCCGATTACTTTTACGCCGTATTTATCAAGAACACCAGCTTTTGCCAGTTCTGAAGAAAGATTGAGACCGGATTGGCCGCCCAGGTTGGGAAGCAGGGCGTCGGGGCGCTCTTTCTCGATAATTTTGGTCATCGCCTGAACATTCAGCGGTTCGATATAGGTGATGTCGGCCATGCCGGGATCGGTCATGATTGTTGCAGGATTCGAGTTAACAAGCACGATTTTGTACCCCAGCGCCCGAAGCGCCTTGCACGCCTGCGTTCCGGAGTAATCGAATTCGCAGGCCTGGCCGATTATTATTGGGCCCGAGCCGATAATCATTACTTTGTTAATGTCATCGTGTTTTGGCATAAAACATCCTCTCTGAAAAGAAAACAGCGGTACCTGATTTCAGCAAAACTATGTCAAAATAAATAAATTGGAATGGGAAATGCGTGATTTAATAAAAATCAGACCTGTATGGGATAGCTGCCGCTGAAACATGCAGCACAGTAATGCTCTTCCGGTTGCGGCATGACGGAAAGCATGCCGTCGATTGAAAGGTACCCGATCGAGTCAACGCTCAGATAAGCGCGTATATCCTCGATAGATTTTTCAGCGGCGATGAGCTCTTTTTTGGTTGGCATGTCAATGCCGAGGAAGCATGGACAGTGGATCGGCGGTGATGATATCCTCAGGTGAATTTCGCGCGGCCCGGCGGTTCTGAGAAGGCGGACTATTTTTTTCATGGTGGTTCCGCGAACAATGGAGTCGTCGACTATGACGATCTTTTTGTTCCGGATGACTCCCTTGACAGGATTGAATTTTATCCGTACGCCGAAATCTCTCCCGGTTTGCCCGGGCTGTATAAACGTCCTTCCGATATAATGATTTCTGATAAGCCCGATATCGAATTGTATACCGGATTCTTCAGAAAAACCAAGCGCCGCAGTTGTTGCCGAATCGGGGATTCCCATAATAATATCCGCGTCGGGACAGGGGTGCTCGAGCGCCAGCCGTTTCCCAAGCCGGCGTCGTACCTTGTCGACATTTTCTCCGAACACAAAACTGTCGGGACGGGAGAAATAGATATATTCAAACACGCAATGCGCTGGCTTCGGCGTCTGCCCGAATACAGGGATCGTGCAGGATGTAATGCCCCTCTTGTCAATTTTGACCATTTCTCCCGGTTCAATTTCCCGGACCAGTTTTGCGCCGATCAGGTCGAAGGCGCATGTTTCCGAAGAAAGAATGGTACTGCCGTTAAGTTCTCCCAGCAGCAGCGGGCGGACACCGCGGGGATCTCGAGCACCGTACAGCACATTTTTCGTGAGAAAAAGAAGTGAATATGCCCCCTTGACCCGCGAAAGCGCGTCGAGGATCATGGAATCGAGGTTTTCGCGCCGCGACCTGGCCACCAGATGCATAATAACTTCGGTATCGGTCGTTGAAGAAAAAATTGAGCCGTCCGACTCCATTTCTTTCCGCAATTCCGCGGCATTTACAAGATTCCCGTTGTGCGCGCTGGCAAGCTGGCCCGCCTTGAAATCAATCAGGACCGGTTGCGCATTGGCCAGGTTTGACGATCCGGTGGTGGAATAGCGGTTGTGCCCGATTGCATGCATTCCGGAAAGCCGGTCGAGTATTTCATGGTGACGGAATACCTGGGAGACCAGGCCCATGTTTTTATGGAGCGATATTTTATTATTATCGGAGACTGCTATTCCCGCGCTCTCCTGACCTCTGTGCTGGAGCGCGTACAGACCAAGGTATGAAAGATGCGCTGCGTCGGGAGCATTGAAAATCCCGAATACGCCGCATTGTTCGTGAATAGTGTCGATTGACATGGCTTATTCAACACCATCCCAGCAATAGGTACACAGTTGTTCTTTCGGCAGCCCGATCGCATTAACCAGATCGTCAAGTTTCTGATACTGCAGCGTTGTCAGTCCCAGCCGGTTACGGATCCGTTCCACCATGGCACAGTACTTGTCTGAGGTACTGTCGGCATACGCAGGATCGATTGTATCGGCCTTTTCTTCAAGCTCTGCAATAGCTTTTCTGCCGGCAAGATCGAGCTCGGAGCGCGAGCGCGAAAAATTGAGGAATTTGCATCCATAAACGAGCGGTGGGCATGCCGGTCGCATGTGGACTTCTCTGGCGCCGTAATCGAAAATCCGCTGGACCGTATCTTTAAGCTGGGTCCCCCTGACAATGGAGTCTTCACAAAACAGCAGTCGCTGACCCTGCATCAATTCTCTGATTGGAATAAGTTTCATTTTTGCAACCAGATCTCTGATCCGCTGGTCCTGAGGCATAAAGCTCCGCGGCCACGTGGGGGTGTATTTGACAAACGGCCTCCGATAGGTAATCCGTGACTTGTCGGCATAGCCGAGGGCATGGGCCGTGCCTGAATCGGGTATTCCCGCGACATAATCGATCTCGACAGTATCATGTTCGGCAAGCGCCGCGCCGCACCGGTACCGGGCAGCTTCAACATTGATGTTCTCATAGCTTGAGGCCGGATATCCATAGTAAACCCAGAGAAACGAACAAATCCGCATTGTTTCCCCGGGGGGCGCCTTCTGCCGGATTCCGTCACGGGTAACCAGGACTATTTCACCCGGCCCAAGGTCTTTTTCATGATGATAGCCCAGGTTGGGAAAAGCGCAGGTCTCCATTGTTATCGCCGTCCCGCCCGAATTGGTGCCGATAATTACCGGGGTCCGACCCAGTTTGTCCCGGGCCGCGTAAATACCCTCCCTGGTCAGCAGCAACAGGGAACATGATCCCTCAACCTCTTCCTGCGCACGCCTGATCCCGTCGGTAAAAGATTCCTCTTCGTTAATAAGTGAAGCAATGCACTCGGTAGGATTGACTTCATTACCACTCATTTCCGAAAAATGGGATGATTTGTTTTTAAACGCTTTGTGGGTAAGTGACTCGATATTCTGCACTACCCCGACAGTGACAATTGCATACACCCCGAGATGAGAGCCGATAATCAGCGGCTGGTCTTCATAATCGCTTATCACGCCGATGCCGGAATTACCGTTCATTTTTTGAATGTCATCATCGAATTTGCTCCGGAACTGGGCATTGCTGATATCATGAATGAACCGGGTGAAACCCTCGGTATTTATCACTGCCAGCCCGCCGCGTTTTGTGCCGAGATGACTGTGGTAATCGGTTCCGTAGAACAGGTGGGGCACACAATTCTGTTTTGAAATTACGCCGAAAAAACCGCCCATACACTCGCTCCTTTATTGAGATGATCGTTCGCTATTTCTTTTTCGTAACCTTTACGCATGCCCCGACAAAGTCGCGGAAGAGGGGATGCGGGGCAACGGGACGGGATCTGAATTCGGGATGAAACTGTGATGCGACAAACCAGGGATGCTTTTTCAGCTCGATCATTTCCACAAGAAGGTTATCAGGTGAAACGCCGCACAGG
>WJKA01000243.1 GCA_014729375.1 Chitinivibrionales bacterium | reverse complement strand
GGTGTAAACACCCAAAAAAAACTCACGGAAAGCCTCATACTCTCCGTGAGGCTGGGACCCCACATCTATCATAAAAAAAGATGGCCGGGGAGATCCGACCATCACTTATCGTGACCGAAATCTCCAATCCATCCATCATTTAAACTGGCCCTACTCAACCGGGTGTCATAAATTTGAATGCCGACAACTTCTCGAAAGAACTCTTTAAAGGTACGATTCGAGAAGTCCAGAACGTAACCGCTTCGAAAACCGGAATCGAATTGGTGGCCTAGCTGCCCGGCTGTTCCGTGTCGCGACTCATGATTTCGATATAGCCCCCGTAGCTGAACAGGCGGTTGCGTTTCTGGGCGGTCAGCTCCTTGACAATACCGAGCTGCTCCAGGTGGCCGAGCGCCTTGTTGACCGTGGCCGGGGTGATGCCGGTCTTCTCCACCAAAGAGCCCGAGGTGGCGATGGGATGCTCCATGAGCGCCCGGTGGACCTGAAGGGTGGATGCCGCCGCCCGTCCGAGGCCACTGATCTTGTCGCGGTCCTGGTTCGACAGGTCGAGAAGTTGCTGCGCCGTTTCCACAGCCTGGGTGGCGGTGGCGATCACGGCCTCGGCAAAGAAATCGAGCCAGGCTTCCCAGTCGCCGGTCATGCGCACGTTGTTGAGCAGCTCGTAGTAATACTGACGATGCGTTTTGAAATAGAGGCTGAGGTAGAGCATCGGTTCACGCAGCACCTTCTGCTCGCATAACAGCATCGCGATCAGCAGGCGTCCCAAACGGCCATTACCGTCCAGAAACGGGTGGATCGTCTCGAACTGCACATGGGCCAGCGCCGCCTTGAGCAGCACCGGGGTCGGCTGCGGTTGGTCATGGAGGAAGAGCTCCAGTTTGCTCATGCACTCCAGCACCTCTTCGGCCGGTGGCGGAACGAAGGCCGCGTTGCCCGGCCGGGTACCGCCAATCCAGTTCTGACTGCGCCGAAACTCGCCCGGAGTCTGGTTGCTACCCCGGCCCTTGTTCAATAGAACGCCGTGGATCTCGCGGAACAAGCGCAACGACATCGGTAGCCCTTCTTCCAACAGACGCAGACCATGGTCGAGAGCGGCGACATAGTTGCTGACCTCCCGCACGTCATCAAGCGGCACGCCTGGTTCCTGGTTCAGCTCGAACAGCAACAGATCCGACAGGGACGACTGCGTGCCCTCGATCATGGAGGAGAGCACCGCCTCCTTGCGAACATACATGTAGAGGAACAGCGAGGTGTCCGGGAGCAGGGTCGAGACGCTGTCCAGCCTCCCGAGCGCCAGCAGCGCCTGGTCGAACTTTCCGCGCAGCTCCGGACTCCAATCGATGGGCGGACGCGGCGGCAGTGGGGCGGGCACGAAGGCTTGGGCCTTCTCACCCACCGTCGAAATGGTCACATATCTGCCTTGGAGTTCTCGCTTCATCCTGTCTGCCTCAAACCTAAAATAAGATTCGCCTTTATTTTATCTTTGCTTTGCATCCTAAAATAAAGAGCCGGAAATGAAAAATCAAGGGGATTTCTTGAATATGCCAACGTAGCCTTCACCGGCGGGAGCGGAGCGCAACGGAGTTCCCGTCCGAGTGCAAGGCATGGTTGTGTGCAGATATTTATTGGCTCAACTTTGAGCTGGCAATGCGATTGAGACTTACTCCGGATTCAGCAGCTTGAATGGCCAATTTTCTATGTACCTCTGGTGGCACCCGGACCATGAATTTCCCGCTAAAATGTTTGCTTGCTATTGGATCGGGAATTGGCTCGTTGTTTTTGCTCATGTCCAATAACACATCCGCTACAAGATTCCGGATACCTTTTAAAGCTTTTTCCGGTGTATCGGCCAGCCAACTTAAGCTGGGAAACTCAGCACACAGACCCACATACTCAGTATCATCTTCAGACCAGGTAACCCGGTATGTATATTTATCATTTTTTGTGGCCATGGCTTACCTCCAATTTCTCTATAGCCAAAAGCACCTGCTTTACTTGATATGCCTTGGCCTTTCCTTTGTCATTTTGGATATTTACCCTTGGATCACCCTGCCAAGGGGTCTTGTAAATTCGATGACTGCTTTTTTTCTGACGGGATTCCCCAAAAAAATGGTCACATACTCTACACAGGTCTGAAAACCGAACATCATTCGGATTTCGCTTCAATATCAATAAGAGGTCATCGATTTTTGTCATAGCATTATAGTATCAATAATGATACCATTGTCAAGGGAAAATTTTTGCCGAAAGAGCGCTCAGCTTAAACACACAACGCCTGAGGTTAGCTGTGGCGCGGCTTGCCTGAGCGCAGCGAAAAGCAAGCCGTGTACACCAGCTACACCGCTTGGTTGTGACTTTCCTATCTGATTTCGAGTATTGTAGCGACCGCTTGGCAGACCTCGTCAAGTTCTTCGAGAGATAGTGACTCAATTTTATTCTTGAGCCTGTGTTTTGCAACTGCTCGAATCTGGTCCACCACGGCCACGGCAGCTCCCCCCTGACAATTAACCGGAACCGTGATTGGTGGGTGTGATTTCGCAGCGGTGGAGAGAGGAACTACAACAACAGTCCGACGAAGCCTGTTTATGGTATTGTGTGAAAGGACAACACAGGGACGAGTTTTTTTAATCTCGGAACCCTGCGTCGGGTCCAAACTCACCCACCAAATATCACCCCGCGTGATAGTGGGTTCGGTCATTCCTCGATTCCGTCCTCAAATGCTTGCCACTCGTCGATCTCTTGCTCTAAAGCTTTGTCACGATTGGCTGCCCGGCAAGCAGCTGCCAGCGAGCTGTCTCGATCCTTTAACTCCTGTTCCAGCAAACGCGTAACAAGGCGAGATCGCTGACGGGCAGGTACTGCCGCCTGGAATCGATGAGCCACTTCATCTGGTATGGATAATGTAATTCTCATAACTTCATATTATGCTTTATGACTTATGATGTCAATCAATTTTTTCAGGCCTAACGCTTAAGCTCAGTGGTGCTGTGAAGCGTTAGCGGAACAGCATCCACTGAATCGTCTGGTTATAATTCATATTTGTTTTAATTATCTTCATTATCTTCATAATTTGGATTATTGCAAACATCCTCAAAATATTGTACAATTTGTACATAACGTACAAAAAGGAGGCTTATTATGGCAACAACAATTTCCACTGCTGAGGCTAGAAAAAATTTTGCTGATATCGTCAACAAAGTAGCCTATGGACATGATCCTGTAATTCTGACTCGCCGTGGCGAAAACATCGCTGCGTTGGTTTCTATTGAAGAACTGGAACTTTTGCAACAAATTGAAGATGTGATTGATATTGAAGATGCCAAGAAGGCATTGTCTGAAGCGGGAGAAAACATACCTGCCAAACAGTTTTGGGAAAAGGCAGGTCTTTAGCAAATGGTTTACTCTGTTGAATTCCGCCCATCTGTACTGAAAAACATAAAACGATTCCCAAGACGTGATATTATCCGTATTAAAAAAAGAATTGAAGACCTTAGCAAAAATCTTCCAGACCCTGCAACAACCAAGATGAAAGGGAAAAATCCATTTCATAAGATAAGAACAGGCGATTATCGGATTATTTATGAAATACATGGTGGCAGCCTTGTTATCCTTGTCGTAAAAATCGGTCATCGGAAAGATGTTTACAAAAACCTGCCATAAAAGCGTCCTTCCATTCCATCTCGGCATCATTAAATTATTTTTTGATAACGACTGCGCTCACTCGCGCGGGTCTTTATCGCGACGAGTGAAGCGGCAATGTTAGGGCATTTTCCCGCTTGACAATGTTGCGCTACGGTTCCATAATAATACCATAACGTAACCATACAAGGAGAATTTCCATGCCCTCTTTAACAATAAAAAACATACCATCCGATTTGTACAATGTTCTGAGACAAGTAGCTGAAATTCATAGAAGAAGTCTCAATAGTGAAGTTATCGTTTGCCTTGAAAAAGCCCTATTACATAAAAAAATCTCGCCAGAACAACGCTTGCAAAATGCCAAAGCCCTGCGCTCAACTATTACGCAAAAGGTTTCTTCCGCAGAAATAAGCAAAGCAATTAATGAAGGTCGGCCATGATTGTTGTTGACACAAATATTATTTCATATTTTTATCTTCAGACCACCTTTTCCAGCAAAGCAGAACTGCTTTTTCAAAAAGATCCAGATTGGGCAGCGCCTATTTTGTGGAAAAGTGAATTTCGTAATGTTCTTGCACTTTATTTAAGAAAAAAGCTGATCAGTTTTGAGCAAGCCGTAAATATTCAAGATGAAGCTGAATCACTGTTTGGCGAGACAGAATACGAAATATCATCATCTCATGTTTTATCTCTTGTTAATCAAAGCAGCTGCTCAGCGTATGACTGTGAATTTATTGCGTTAGCCCAACAGCTTAACGTCGGTCTTATAACTCAAGATAAGAAATTACTCTTAAATTTTCCTTCCGTAGCTATTTCTATTGATACCTATTTAAATAGTCGGCCCTAACGTGTTGATAGTGTTGATAGGGACGTCCGTTTATTATTAATTTAATAGCTTTTTTACTATTTTTTCAGCAATTCCAGACGGTCCTGCCATTGCCTTGCCTCTGACTGCAGCATTGCTTACAGCTGAAGGGCTTATTTTCAAATCACGGGCGACATTCTGACAACTCATGCCCAACTGCCTGACTGCAATATAACATACCACCGACCGCGCTTGTACTCATGGTATTTCCGGCGGGCGTGACCGGCGGTTTTGTGAAACATGCTCAATACGCTGTTTCGATCCTGCCATGCATGTTGCACCGTTCCCATGAGTACGGCATGACCGGTGTAGCGATACGTTTTCAATTCATCTACGGTACCTATAATCCGGGCGCGTACCGGGTT
>WJKA01000242.1 GCA_014729375.1 Chitinivibrionales bacterium | reverse complement strand
ACTTTACAGAGAGAGAGAGAGAGAGAGAGAGATGTTTTTGGTTCCACATTGTCACTCCTTTTGACGTGGGATAGTAGCCTATACAAGAGGAAATATATATTGCGCAACGGGAAATGCAAGGACTTTTTTACTTTTTTGAATCGACTGCTATCGCTACAAATTGTAGCGGTTTTAATTCCGCCCGGGATATCATCGGTTGCGCCAATGGCAGAAAAGTTCCGTATGACATCTATCTGGAAACCAGAAAAGGCAGTTTATTTCCTGTGAGCAGGATATTGGTTGCGGAATAGCTAGTGTACCGTCCGATAATTGAGGAGAATTTATCGGTGGATGATTTTGTTCACCAGCGAGGCGCGAAAGAGGCGAATACTGGGCGTATTCAACGATTGAGCAACGAAGCTGGTGGACAAAAGGGCCACCGAGAGACCTTCATCAATTGTCGGACTGTACACTAGAAAATATAGAGGATCGCAGGCTATCAGGTTAAATATTAAGAGCTTATGCCAATGTATAGACATAAGCCCTCATAGTACGTAACAGCACCATAGCAACTTTAAACCTAAATTCCTCAGTTGAGCGTGGATAAGATGCGTAAGATATTGAGTCAGATAGCCTTGCGAAAACCGCCCGCCATCGCCGTAGCCCGGCTAAGGGCAGAGGCAGGCAGGTGTGCCCGGGGAGGCACATTGAGGATTTTGGCAAGGATAGATGGCGCAATAGCTTATGCAGATTGCTACGATTCAACTGAGGAATTTAGGTTTAAATCACCAGGTTACTTGCGCCATGACTCAATCCCTGACAAAGAGCTTTATTTATTTCCTTACATAACACAAACATCAGCGCTGTGACAGCGTCCGTTGCACGCGCTTATTATGAATTTTTTTATGTGCTTTTTCTTGAGGAATTTCTAACTCATCCTGAATTCGCTCAGAAAGAAATATTTTTAAAAGCGATTGATAAGGAACATCTCTTTTATTTGCAATCATTTTTAATGTTTCCAACATCGCTTCGGGAAGACGAAGAGAAATAGTTTTCAACGAAGGTTTTAATTTTGAAAAATTCACACGTTCAGCCTTATCCCATCTTAAATAGCTTGCTGAATCATGATTTGCCCAAAACGCACGCTCCTGGTCTTCGTTTTTAAATCCAGGCATTTTTTGCTCCCGTGCACCCTGAAAATGCTGCAAAAAAATACGCCTGCAGCAGGATCACATGCTGAAATCGTTCATGGAAACCTGAGAAGTTATTTTATTTCAGCCCATAAATCCTATACGCATTATCATGCAGCAGTTTCTGCGCCACATCTAAAGCGTCATCAGCAGTCAAATACCCCTGCTCAACCTGAGTTGCCAGAGCGCAGGAGAGACAGTTTTTGGTGAGCAGCAGCTTTGCATAAATCCATTCGGCGATATAGCCATCGGAGAAAAACGCATTCCACGAGGTGTGCGGCAGCAGCTCCAGGCGGTCTTTGAAAAAGGTCACCAGCGTGCTGGGGGTAAATCCGTGCCACCAGGCGCCGCTGAGCGAAATATTGCGGTTCATGCGGGCAATCGACGCAGACTCATGGCTGGGAATGCGGGTTGCAAGAAAAATATCGAGCTGTGTGTTCGGGTGCGATGAAGCAAATTTTGGTATGGACCGGAGGAAACCCGGGTCCCAGTACGATGCAATAGCAACCGGAGCGCGCTCGGAATAAAAATCCATGCCGTGGAAAAGCTGAATAGTCATCCCGTGCTTTGCAGCAGCCTCGGCGGTACAATCGGCCGCATAGCTGATCAGCCGGTCATCCTCTTCCTGCGTGAGCGCACGATTCACCTTCACCTTGATCATCAGCAGATTGACATCTTCTTCATGGCACCGACGGTACTGCCAGTTATCCCGGGGCCAGACATGAAGAGCGCCTACGTTATGCTCTTTTTTCAGCGATGCTATCTGTTTGTCGATCGCCTGCTTGAGCTCATCCTTGTTGGTCGGCTTAATACCCGATTTTTCGGTCAGCTCTGCAATCCGCGCGCCGGTGGTTGGAGAAAATAGATATTCACCATATTCATACGGAATATACCGGTCCTCCTTGGTTGGCATGCCATCCTTGAATGCCACAGTGAGTTTTTTAACTTTTGCCCTATCGAGCACCTCGGAAATCCATGCCGTGCTTCCGGCACGCTTACGCACCTCTTTATCGAGCGCTTTCCAGTTGTCTTCGGTGATAGTCCGGTCTTTGAACCCGTACAGATCTCTTAACATGGTGATCATCACGTAATGGTTCGATGTATTCCTGATATCCTTGAAAAAGGGCGCAACTTTTTCCATGTACAGATCGGGATTTGATGCTGCCAGCGTGTCGGGAGCATCCGCTCCTGCACGATACAATTCCAGATGGAGCCAGTGATAGGAGACAATATCGGCGAGGGTCCGCGCCTGCCTGAGGCCGCGCCCGCCGATATGAGTGTGAACATCAACAACAGGCATGGAATCCATTTGTGTCCGTAATTGCGTCTGTAAATTTTGCATGGCAGTATCCTGACAAAAAGGGGTGATTAAATAAAAAGAGCATCTCAAAATAAATGATGGAAAGCGATAATTCAGAAACGAAACACGCCGGAACTTGAAATTATTCACTGCACAGGCTATTTTGGTGTGCCAAAGACACGGTAAAAAGTATCAACTGGTATGTTTTTTTTTACAGCCGCATGTGGTATGTCCCCCGATAATCGTTTCCGATAAGTTTATCCCAAACAAGGACTTTTGTTATGGACTCCCCCGAAGAGACGACGCTTTATATTTCACCGGCAGGCAATGATGCCTGGTCGGGCAGGCTTCCGCAATCCGACGCCGCCGCCACCGACGGCCCGTTTCGATCAATACGCGCAGCAATCGATACCGCGCGAAAAACAAAACGCACAAAAAACTCGCTCTTCAAAATTGTGCTTCGAGGAGGGCGGTACTCGATTACTCAGCCGGTAACGCTTACCCACAGAGACTCCGGTATCCACTTTGAAGCTTTCCAAAACGAGCAGCCGGTAATCGATGCCGGCATACCAATCACCGGCTGGAATGAAGAAACACTCAACGGGAAAACCGTATGGACCGCGGATGTGTCGATCCATCTTGAAGCGGTCGGGTATTTCAAGCAGCTTTTTGTCAATGCTCGACGGGCCACCCGGTCACGGCTGCCCAAACAGGGATATTACTGGATCGACAACGCGCCGGAGACCGATCCTGCTGAAGGCCATAATCGGGCGGCATTTCAGAAACACCGGTTCCATCCCGCACCCGGTGATTTTAAAAACTTCCGTAATATCACCGACTGCGATGTCGTGATCATGCACTGGTGGACTGAAGAACGCCGGCCTGTGGCATCCTATGATGAAAAGCAGAACCTTGTTGCGCTCGCTGAAGACACCCTGTTTATTCTTGTTGATGACTGCGATCCGAAATTTGCCAAATACTATGTCGACAACGTTTTCGAAGCAATGACTGAGCCGGGCGAGTGGTATCTGGACCGCCTTGAAAAAAAGGTATATTACATCCCCTGTGAGGGGGAAGCTATTGACACGTGCGAGATTATCGCCGCGGGGCCGTCACAGCTTGTCCGTATTGAAGGCGAACCCTCCAGTGAGCATTATGTTGAAGATATTGTATTCAACGGCATTGGGTTTGAAAACACCGACTGGCAACAGCACAACTGGTCATCGCAATCGGCTGCATATATGCCTGCTGCGATAAATTTTCACGGTGCAAAGCGTTGCGCCCTCAGAAACTGTTCGATCAGGAATATCGGAATTTTCGCAATCGATATCCAGCACGGCTGCAGCGAATGCCGTATTGTCGGAAACACCATCGAAGAAATCGGCGCGGGCGGGATCAAAATCAACGGTTCCCGCCACACACTCAGCAAGCGCACAAAAAACAATACCATTACCGACAATCATATTCATGCGCTCGGGCGGATCCATCACGGCGCAGCGGCGATAATTATACGGCATACTTCGGGGAATCTCATCGCACATAATCATATTCACGACCTGTACTACACTGCGATTACCTGTGGATGGGTCTGGGGTTACTGGGAATCGGTAACCCGCGACAACAGGATCGAAAAAAACCACATTCATCATGTGGGCCAGGGATACCTCAATGACATGGGGGCCATCTACATGCTCGGCGTGCAGCCGGGAACAACGCTCCGGGGAAATATTATCCACGATGTCCGGAGTATTAAATACGGCGGATGGGCGATTTATCTTGATGAAGGGTCCAGCAATATCACGATAGAAAACAATATCTGTTACGACAGTACCTCGCAGTTGTTTCATATTCATTTCGGGCGGGAGAACCAGGTCCGCAACAATATCTGGGCATTTGGCGGTGAAGGAATTGTCGGGGTCACCAGAGGGAAAAACGCCGACCTTGCCAGAAAAAAATGTATACCAGACGGCCGGGTTTCGAGTTGTTTCACTTTTGAACGTAATATTGTGATCACCGACGGTACCCCCGTGTTCCTGGGTGGCATGGCCGACGAATCCGGGGACCTCCAGACAAAATCCTTTATCAGCGATCTCAACCTTATATTTGATGTTAAGGGACAGGACCTCAGGGTCGGCAACGGCGGCCATATCCGTCAACGGAACGGCACCGAAGAATTTTT
>WJKA01000241.1 GCA_014729375.1 Chitinivibrionales bacterium | reverse complement strand
CTTGAGGACCTGCGGGCATTCAACGAAGAGATTGTTGCCCGCGCGATTTTTTCCTCACATAGTCCGATTATCTCGGCAGTCGGACATGAAATCGACTTTACTATTGCCGATTTCACTGCAGACGTTCGTGCACCGACCCCGTCGGCCGCAGCAGAACTGGCAGTCCCGGACACAAGAGAAAACCAGCGCTATTATCAGAACCTTGCACAGCGCTTTGCCCGGCGGTTCACCGGCTACTGGACTGAATGCAGAAACAGCTATTCCCGCCTGTATACACGCCCCGCACTTCGAATGCCATTTCGTCTTATCACCGATTCGCGCCAGACCGTCGACAGCCTGAAACATCGCCAGTCGCATGCGGTTGCGACCCTGTTCCGTCAGGTGCGAAGCAGGCTCGACGCCGCCGGCTCGCAGCTCCACGCACTCAGCCCCCTTGCCGTGCTGGGAAGAGGCTACAGCGTTGTGTCTAAAGAGGACGGCACAACGGTAAAAGACGCGAATCAGGTATTGCCGGGAGAGAATGTTCAGCTACGGTTCAAAGCAGGCCGGGCGCGGGCACGCATTACCGGTCAGGAACCATCAACGACAAAAAGCAACACAGTATCGCAGCAGTAATCCGGAGTGTACAGTATGCACCGGCAATAGTACGTTCCCGGACAAAGACCTGTCCCGGTACGGGCCGGACCCTTGATTTCTGCGCTGAAATTTCCGGCGCAATCGACAGCGCATTCCTGCCCGCAAATCAACCGTCCAGCAGGAGTGAATATTTCATACGAAACCGTGCCTCCTCCAGTCGTGCTGCCGTGAAGCATGAACGATCTTCCGCCGGCCGGCGTGCATGCATGGATTGAAAGCCCGGGATTCCGTGCCGGAGACCGGTTACCGGACGCGCGGGATTCACCGGCACAATGATTACTGAGGATTGTTCCGCTGTCACCGACGAGCCAGCCGTGCGCGGAATCAATAAAAAAGGCTTCACGGATATTTTTTTGTGTTCCGGTCGAATCAAGGACCCATTGGTCCCCTCTGTCAGGGGAATACAGGAGCAATCCGCTGTCGCCTGTTATCCAGATTGTGGTCGTATCCCGGCAAAACACACTGTACAGGCTTTTTTCAAGACCTGTCGTCAGGTGTTCCCACGACACGCCCCTGTCCGTGGTGCGCAGCACCATACCACTGTCGCCTACAGCCCAGCCGGTGGAGCGATCAATAAAGCAGATATCATGCAATTCTCCCCGGCCCCCCAGCGACGGCTGCGGCAATTTTGTATCCCATACAGTACCCCCGCTGGTTGTGGTCCGCACCAACGGAGAATTATCCGGGAACCCGGCCATGGTTATATTTCCACCCGCGATCCAGCCGTTCATGCTGTCGGCAAAGTGTATTGCATTGACGCGATAGGTAACATAGCTTTCCTGGAATTCCCACTGCATGCCGTGGTTGCGTGTAGTCATTATTTTCCGGTAATACCCCTGCGCGCCGCCGACGCCCCATCCTCTGCCGCTGCTGAGAAAAAAAATATCGCAAAATCCCCGGTGCCCGGGATGGTTGCCGCTGGTAAAAATATCCCACGTTGCCCCGCAATCGGTCGTGTGCAACACTGTGTCCTGCAATCCGGCTATCCAGCCCGTGTCGGCGCCTGTAAAAAATATTTTCCTGAAATTCCAGCCCGGGGTCGTTTCAACCAAATTCCAGTGGGCTCCCCTGTCCTGCGTTACATACAACGCCGAAGAATCACCGCCAATCCATCCCCGGGCCGTATCGGCAAAGTAGACGGTATGCAAATCAGGCAATGCGATACTCCCCTCTGGCGGGGGATACTGCAGATACCATTCTGCAAGGACTATGACGGGAACAAGAACGACAAAAAACGTAAGTAATCCTCTGCGGGAAACCGGTTGGCGCATACTGTCTTTCTCCATAAACTAGAGTAATATACACATCGCGTATTTTAAATATACTTACCGGCATAGCCGGAATTTTTTTTGTTTTTTGCTGAAATGACAGTGCTGTCAAAATAAATATTACTGCCGATTAGCAGAATTTTTCCCCATCAACAGGTCCGCTGACCGCTGTCCTGCGCCCGGTCATCTGCATCCTGTTTTGGTTAAGACTGCTGAAATAAATTAAATTTAGAAGTACTTCCGGTAATCCGGTAATCGAAAGGAATAATAAAAACAATGACCAGTATTCCCATTCCCAGGCTCCCGCGGTGGAAAGTCCTTGCAGTTTCGAACTGCACTCCGGGTAAAGCCCCCTCAGGGCCGCACGAGCTGGACAAAAGCTCTTTTAATGAAGTGTTGCAGAAACTTTTTCCGACCCTGTTTCTGACTGTGCCCGACAAGCTTGAAGGTCCGCAGCAACATTGTGATATCAACCTGTCGTTTACCTCGCTCAAAGACTTTTCACCCGATTCAATCCTGGCACAGGTACCGCAATGCCGGGACCTTCTGAGGTTCAAGGAGCTGATCAATTCCTGCCGGGAAAACAGGATTTCCGGCGCCGACCCGGGAGCTTCATTAAAAAATCTTCATATCCCTTCCTCGCTTGTCAGCAAGGCATTTAATTGCATCGGTAAAAAAACCCCTTCACCCGGGAACAGGAATTCACAATCAGGAAAAATCGATACTATTCTCGATATGCTTGATGTTCAGGATACCGGGTCTTCCGATTCGCAGGATACGGGCCCATCAGGCGCTTTGCATGAGCTTATGCATGCCATATCAGGTGAGGGACAGGCCGGCATTGCCGGCAGAGATATCCGGCCGATTCTTGAGGAGACAGACACCTGCATAGTATCACAGCTTAACGAAATAATCCATGCTCCCGCATTTATCGAGCTTGAAACAGCCTGGCGGGAGCTGAAATTTCTGGTTGATCGTATTGATTTCCGCAGGGGCGTCGAGCTTGACCTCATTGCATGTGCAAAGGAAGACATCCAGAAAACGCTGTATGACAAGGTCTTTCATCCGGTCTGGAAAGGGGGCCATACCCCGTTTGATCTGATCATTATTTCGCATCCGTTTGGACGGACCCCTCCGGACCAGGAACTGCTGGAACGACTTGCAGAGCTGGCGCAAAGTACCCAGACGCTTATTGCTGCGGCCGCGAGTCCCCGTTTTTTTGATGCGCAAAGTTATTTCACACTTGCCGGCGAGGTCCCCAGCATTGCCTCGCTGATGGACGGCCCGGGATATGAAAACTGGCGGGCTTTCAGGGACTGTCCCGAATCCGACTGGACAGCAATGACTGCGGGGTGTTTTCCATTGCGCAATTTTTACGGTAAAAATACAAAGCCGGTAAAAACGGTTGACTATTCAGAACCTGTTGAATGGAGCGGTCTTCCTTTGGCAAACGGATCGATTGCCGCGGGCGCGTTACTTGTCAAAGTGATGACCTGTCTGGCCGCCGGGAACATCGACGATATCCGGCGACAGGCATCATTGCACAATATGGAACCGGTACCGGTAAAAACGCGCTCAGGAAAAGTATCCTCCCTGACCACTGCCGCCGCCTGGACGAATGACATGCAATGGGAGATGGCCGACAACGGGCTCATGCCGCTTTCCTGCCCGACCGATTCTACAGATGCAGTCTTTGGCTCGACCACGACGGTCAGAAAGGACGGTGTTTCAGCAGCTAAGGCGCTCCTCAGCGCGCGCATGTCTCATATAGTACTTGCTCTGACTGGAAAACACGGCGATGAAAATCCGGATTCGCTTGCTCAAATTCTTCAAGCAGGAGCCCAAGCCGCGTTTATTCCAGAATCCCTCAGATCACAGGATACCGGTATCGCTGTTGCGGTTACTCCGGGCAAAGAAAAAGCATCATCACATGAATTTACCATTTCAGTCAAACTTCCCTCACCGGTTTTCGGTGAAGATATTGCGTTTGAAATTGCATTTACTTTGTAATCATTGTACCTCTGGATATTCGTTGACGCCGGTCCTGCATCGCGGCAACCTGATTGCAGGTGGATAATGGATACAAAACGCAAGACCTTTGTTCTCGATACGGTCCGGGGCTGCGCCGACGGCATTCTGGCGTCTGTTGTCAATACGGTCCTTCTGCTGATCGCTATCGAGGTATTCGAGCTTTCCGATTCCTGGAAATCGCTTATTGCCGCGGCCCCGTTTATCGGCTGCATTCTCTCACTTGTCTACAGCGCGGCATTTGCGCAGTCACGATTGGAAAAATCACTTCTCGCCTCAATTCCCATGGCACTTTGCGCGCTGTTTACCTTTGTGCTGCTTTTTGTCACTGATGGGGCCCTGTTTGCCGTAATTTCTACCATCGCGATGGCGTTTGCATGGATGAGGATCCCGTTCTTATCGGCGATTTATCAGGAAAATTACGGCCCCCGGGAGCGGGGCACGCTCTATTCATGGAGTGTAATCGGCACAATATCGGCAACGCTGCTCTGCAGCTATATTTTCGGCAGGATGCTCGAGACCAGCCTCCAGCTTTACCGTTTGATAATCATCATTTCATTGTGTGCAAGCATAGTCAGTGCAGGCGCGGTCTCGCTGATACCATCATTAGCACCGGACATGAAATCCGGTAGTAATCCGTTGAAAAATCTTTCTTTACTATGGAAAAACAAGCTTTTCGGGTATATATTGCTGGCCTGGTTTATTACCGGTTTTGCCAATTTATGGACCCGGGCATTACGGATTGAATATCTTGCCGGTTCCTCCCGGGGCCTTGACTTGTCACCGTTTACTGTTATGATTATCGCGGGGGTCATTCCACAGGCCGCGCGGCTGCTGTTTATCAGGTTCTGGGCACATCTTTTTGACAGAATAAATTTTATCATTATCAGGATTGCGCTCAATCTGTTTCTCGGAGTCGGGTTGCTTGCATATTTTATCAGCGACAATCCGGTACTTATCGGGGTGGGAAGTTTTTTGGTCGGGATTTGTCTTTCCGGCGGAGTGATGGCCTGGAATTTATGGGTAACCCGGTGCGCGCCGCGTGGGCAGGCGCATGTGTACATGTCGGTGCACGCGTTCCTGATGGGCGTTCGGGGGATTATCGGGCCGTATATCGGCTTTGTATTTGTCGGCTCTTTTTCGTTCAGAACAATCGGGATAGCTTCATGCTGCCTGGTACTTGCCGCCTGCGTGCTGCTTGTTCCTGTCGTAAAGATGGGAGACCGCCTCAAGCATTGATTGATGGTCTGTTTGCCCGCGGCTTTCATACGTTTATCCAGTGCCGCTAAAGCCCCAATCAGTACAATCATCCCCTGCTCTGAAGAAATTATAGTGCTTGTAAAGTGAACTGGTTGCTGATTTGAGTGTTGCGCAATGACCCTTGATAGTTTGAATCAAATGCCTTTCATATCCTTCACCAGTACCGTACATCATTGCAGATACCGCCGCACCTTCTCCAGCATCCCGGCGCTTTCATCAAGCCCCCCCGGGCGATTGCGTTTGAGCCAGAGCTTTTTATGCTGAGTAATGATTTTTTCACATTCCCGGCGGAGCGCTTTCAGATCGGCTGTCCCCTCCAGGTGGGCCAGACCTCGCCGGGCACCGAAACGGGCCATCCTGACAGCATTTGTCAACTCCTGCCTGATCAGTACCCTGTCGGGCGATTGCGGCCTGATTTGCGCGATCGACTTTTCCATCTTGTCAAATTGACGAATACTCTTTTTCAGGTCCCGCTTTGTAATACCTTTACAATTCTTCCCCAGTTCCCCGGGCCTGGAAAAAAGCAGCGTATTGAACACCGTCCTGTTTTTAAGCCGCACCGGGACCAGCTCGAGTACTTTGCCCAGATCGAATATGCACTTTCCTGTTCTGCCTGTTGCATCGTTGACTGCAATCCTGTTTATTGCAGCGGCAATATCCGCATCTTTGTTTGTTGCAAAACACCACGAATATGCTGCGCCGGCAAAAATACCGGTATAGCTTACCGGCCAGTACTGGTGATGCCCGTGGTCGCCCCAGTCGGTGATCAGATACCCGGATGCGCCGTGCTTTTTTCCGTTGCGCGCGGCAGCAGCGCAATTTCTCAGGCAATTCCCGGTCCGGCCGGTCAGAGAATTCCAGCTTGACGTTCCCGGGCAGACGTAAAAATCAATGCCGGCCCCGGCAAACCGCGCACACTCCTTGTTGAACGGATGATCGGCTTCATACCCCCAGCACAATGCAATAAGGTCTTTCGGAAGCCCGGGTATCAACTCCGGCTCCTTGAGTATGATATCACCCCAGAACATCATGCGATGCCCGTATTTTTTAACCAGTTTGTGGATTTTTTTCAGAAACGAAACATATACATTCCCGGCCCCCCGCTTTTCGCAGCGTTTCCTGCTCCACCCGGCACCCAGCTCCCAGGTCTCATCACAGCCGACATTAAACAGCCGGCTGGTGAAATTCGGGAGAAACTCTCCATAAAGTAAATCGAGGAACTGAAGGCTTGTGCGGTCCGGCTTGAGCGTGGACCCGCAATCGGACCGTCCGCCAAGCGGGTGCTCAAATCCCCGGGGTGATTCGGCAAGGTGCCTGTATTCGGGATGACAGAGCCATCGCTCGAAATGACCGAACGAATTCAGGTTCGGCACCAGCTCGATATACCGGTCGCAACAGAAATCATCAAGTTCGCGAATATCATCAGCAGTAAGCGGGGAAGCGTCTTTCCAGACCGTTTCATGCTCTGCAAAAGCATAGGTATGCTCGGTATACAACTGGACCTGGTTGAATTTCAGCACTGCAAGCAGCTCCACAATGCTTTTCAGCGTTTTCATGGTCGGCACTTTACACCTGCTGATATCGAGCATCACGCCACGGACTAAAAAATCAGGCCGGTCTTCAATCGTGCAGCAGGGGACCCGGGGACCGTATGTTTCTATCAAAAGACCGAGCGTAGTCATTCCATAAAATGCTCCTGCTTCACCCGACGCCTCGATACTTACGGCAGTGTCGGTAATTCGGATTGCATACCACTGTTCCGTATCGAGCGATGGATTAATCGCCAGTGAAATGCTGTTTTTTCGAGGCCCGGAATCATGTGTGTATACCGGCAGTTTTTTTGAGAAACAGCCGGCATATTCTGATGCGAATTTTCCGGCGGCCTTAAAAAGACGCTCTGAAAAACACCGGTCGATCCGGATTGCATTAATTGCCGCCAGTTCTGTGGTGTTTTCTGAATACCGGGCTTTCAAAGGACTGGGAAAAACCATTGTACTCCTCACTGATTGCACGCACACTGCTTTGTTTTTTTTCTGCGTGAAGCCCACCGGGAGGGGCCTTGCCAGAAATTTTATAACAGTCGTAATCGGTTAATATAGTATATTATGCACTGTTGATTTAACAGCGGAGACGTATGCATGCCAAAAGGTGATATTACATTTGAAAAAGGCCTCAAAGATCTTGAAGGAATTATCGAAAAGCTGGAAAGTGATGATCTGACGCTTGATAAGGCGCTGCACTATTTTGAAAAAGGCATATCGCTCATGCGGATATGCGAAACCCATCTTAAAAGCGCGGAAGGCAAACTGAAAGAGCTTCTCAAAGGTGAAAACGGCGAATTTGTCGAAAAAACCCTGGGCATTTCAGCGGATGCACTTGTTTCCGGGGACATTGATGATGAATGAAGTGAAAGCCTATCTGAGCAAGGTTGCCGCGATTACCGATTCCCGGATGAACGATCTTCTCCCGCCCCCGGAAACCTATCCCGCGTCCATTCATTCGGTCATGCGCTACAGTCTGTTTGCAGGTGGTAAACGTATCCGTCCTGCATTAGTGATGGCATCGTATGAGGCCTGCGGCGGGAATTTTGGTGATGACAAGCCGGTAATTGCCGGCGCGGCAATAGAGATGCTCCATACCTTTTCGCTTATGCACGACGATCTTCCGTGCATGGATGATGATGATTTCCGCCGGGGGAAAACCACCGCGCACAAAGCGTTTACTGAAGCGCTTGCCGTCCTCGGCGGCGACGCACTCTGCATCTATGCGTTCGAATGCCTGACAAAACTTGACCGTATCGAGGTGATCAGAGAAATTGCCCGGGCACTGGGAACCGGCGGCATGATCGGCGGACAGGTCATCGATATAGAATCCGAGGGCAAAAAAGTTGACAAAAAGGCCGTAGAGTATATACACAACAACAAAACAGCGGCGCTTATCCGAACTTCGGTTAAGACCGGAGCGCTTCTTGCCGATGCACCGCAATCGCATCTTGAACATCTTACCGCATACGGCAATCGAATCGGGCTGGCATTTCAGGTAATTGACGATATTCTTGACGAAGAAGGCACTACGGTGCAGATCGGCAAGGATGCCGGAAGTGACCGGCAGCGGGGCAAGGCGACGTTCCCTTCAGTATGCGGTATAGCCGAATCAAGGGAATATGCAAAAACGCTGATAGAAAACGCCTGCGCTGAGCTCCGGTTCCTGAACAACAGTGGTCCCATGCTTACCGCTATCGCCCGGTTTATCGAAACGCGGATCTCATAGGGTCCCGGCTATACGCTCTTTCATATTGAGAAACTGTATTTGAAATGAAAGGACCGCCACCGGATATCCGGCCCGGTACTCGTAAAAACAGGGTGTTTCCCGCTATAAAAAAGAAAAAAACAGGTCCGGCACGCTCTTTGCAAATTTACTGATTTTGTATCTACTCAGGTAAACAATGCCTGTCATTCCGGCTAATTCCGGACTTGGTCCGGGGCAGGAACCGGACTTCAGGTTTAAATTTAACAGGTTGGTTTATGGCCCCGATCAATAAAATTATCACAGTATCTCTATTTCTTGCCGCAGCGAACGCCTTTTCGGAACATATAAAACTTTCCGATGCGGAAAAAATGGCGGCAAAAAAGAGCTTTGCCATCCTAGCCAGCCAAAAAGACAGACAGATCGGCGCCTGGGAAAAACGCAAGACAATCGGGGGCTATTTACCAAACATAGCTTTTTCGAGCTCGTACTCGCATACTGAGGCTGATGCAGAAGCATTCGGCATGGACGGTTTTCCGCAGACCGGCATGTCGGGTACCGGGTTCCTGCCTTTTATGGAAAATTCGTTCAGCCATCAGGTCAGGATCGACCAGCCGCTCAGCAACGGCGGCGCAGAGATATTTGCGGTAAGAATAGCCAACTTGTCAACTCAACTGCTGGAACTTCATCAGGAAGACGCTCGCCAGGCGGCAATTCTGAATGTGCGCCGCGCGTATCTGAACGCGGTTGCGGCTGCAGAGATTATTACAGTTGAAGAGTTGGCGCTTTCGTGGGCGGACAAAAACCTTTCCGAGGCGATTACCCGCTCGACAATAGGCACATTGCCCGAAACCGATATTCTCAGGTGGGAAGCAGAAGTCCTTGATCGCAAAGCCCGCCTTAAAAAAGCCGAAGCCGATTATGTTTCTTCTGTACTGGGTCTGCTGTATGAAGCCGGATATGGGCCGGGACAGATCGGGCCGGATACTGTCACCCTGGAAAATATCGAGCGCCTGGAAACCCTCTACGAACGAAGCCCGGTCGATACTGTGGGTCCCGTACAAAACAGCCCCGGCTATAAAATTGCCGCAAAGCTCACTGAAATTGCGGACGAGCGTAAAAACCTTGCAATAGCGGGATTTATTCCCCGTCTCAATGCATTTTATTCGCTTGCCTGGCCGCAGGACAGCGTGCTGATACCTTCCGGCGAACGATACTGGACAGCCGGCCTCAGGCTTGACATACCGCTTTTTGCCGGATTTACAACCTCGAGCAGCTATAAAATCGCCGGTATCGAGGCTGAAAAAAGCGCGCTCGATCTTGCGCGTGCGGCCCGGCAGATATCGTCACTGACAGGATCGAACCGCGCGCAGTATGAAGCCTCGTATGATAATGTAGCAGCGGCACGGAAGCGAAAACAGGTGATCGAAAAGACGCTTTCCATGATGCAGAAACGGTATGACGGCGGCATGATCAGCCAGACCGAGCTGCTGGAAATTTCTATCCAGGTTGATCAGGCGCGCGCCGGATACATTCAGTCGCTTGTCATGTGCCTTATCCACGAGGCACAGTATCTCAAAAGCATTGGTAAACTGGAGGTTACACAATGATACAATTGCGTGTGTATGGTTTAATTGTGCTGGCATTGGCGTCCGGATGCTCAAGGAGCGTTCCCGAAGCAGAGGGCGTAGTTGACAAACCGGCTGTTGCGGTCGAGGCCCTGAACGTGACCAGCGGCATGCTCAACCGCAGTATCGAGGGCTCGGGCACGATTTCCGGTATCAATGAAGCGTTTGTTGTTGCTGAAACGCAGGGCATAATCCGGTCGGTGCGGTTCGAGCTCGGTGACAGCGTGAAAAAAGGGCAGTTGCTTGTCAAGGTCGACGATGAAATTGCCCGGCTGAACATGGAACAGGCCGAGCAGGCGTATGAAACGGCACAGATGAACAGGGATGTTGCGGAACAGCTTGCTCTTGACGGTACCGCGTCAAAAGCAGAGTCGGTAAAGGCGGCAAGCGCGTACAAGGGCGCAAAAGCCGCGTATGAGGCCGCACAAAAAGCATACGAAGACTGCTCGGTGCGATCACCGATCGCAGGATATATCGCACAGAAAGAAGCCACCGCTACTGTGGGCAACTATCTTGCCGCAGGATCGCGGGTCGCCCGGGTCGTGGATATCTCTTCACTCAAACTCGAGATCGCGCTCGGCGAACGGGAAATCAGCTTTATCGCCGAGGGCGCGGCCGCACAAGTACGTGTCCCGGCCGCGTGCAGGGAAAAGGTCTTTGATGCAACGGTGCACGCTATTGCCGCGGGCGCAGACCCGGCAACAGGAAGCTTCGCGGTCGTTCTCACCTGGCCCAACACCTGCGACAAACGGATAAAGTCCGGGATGTCTGCAAATGTCAGTATCGAAACAAACAAGGAAGAGCCTGTTGTCCTGGTGCCGGCATCCGCGATTATCGAATCCGACGGGCGTGATGCAGTGATCACCGCGGTAAAAAAGCGGGCCGCAATCAAATACGTCCGCGTTGGAAGAAAAATCGGAAATAAAGCGGAAATACTCGAAGGCCTCGGTGAAAATGAAACGATTGTCATTTCAGGCCTTACCTCACTGTCAAAAGGCGACAAAGTCGACATTTCAGTTATGGGCGACAGCGGGGAGTGGCAATGAATTTCGGAAAATTTTCCGTTGATAACCCCGTGCTGATCAATATCCTGATGATTACTGTGATCATTCTCGGGATATTCAGCCTGACGCGTATTCCGCGGGAACAGTTTCGTGAAGTCCCCTTTTTCTGGGCTTTTATCAGTGTGCCCTACCCCGGCGTTTCTGCAGAAGATATCGAAAAGACAATTACCGTTAAAATTGAAGAGGAAATGGATGGCCTTCCGGATTTAAAAGAAATTGCCTCGGTTTCACAGGAAGGACTTTCTATTGTCAGGATACAGTTTGACGACGGTATTTCTACCGAACGGTTTTCGCAACTGTTTCAGGAGGTCCAGACCAGGTTTAACAAAGTAGACCTGCCGGATGATATTCTCACGCCGCTGATTGATGATTTTTCTTCCGCGGATTTCCTTCCGGTCATTGAAGTCATTCTTTCCGGCGAGGTCGATTCGATGGTGCTTAACAGTACAGCAAAAACGCTGAAAGACCGCCTGGCCGCGCTTCCGCAAACAGGAGAAATCGACATGGCCGGCGCACGGGACCGGGAGATTCATATCGATGTCAATCAGCAGAAGATCGAAGCGCTTGGCATTTCACTCAATGAGATTGTCCGCGCGGTGCAGGCCCGGAATATCACTGTGCCCGGGGGACATTTTGAAACGCGCTCGCGAGAGTATCTGCTTCGCACAATCGGTGAGATCAAAAAGAGCGCGGAATTCGGCGAAGTGATAATCCGTCAAACCAGCGCCGGCAGGGAAGGCACTGTTCGTATCGATGATATCGCATCTGTGTATGAAATGCTCGATCCTGATGCACCCGGTGCACGGTTCAATGGAAACAATGCGATATCGCTCAAAATCGCCAAGGTGCCCGATGGAAGCTCTGTTTTTGTTGTCGATCAGGTCAAAAATGAAGTCGATAAATTCAGGAAAACGATATCCGACAACATTTCATTCACCTATTTCAATGATACATCGCTCAGAATACGCGACAGCATTTCGGCCCTGGTTGCCAATGCAATAATCGGCTTTTTCCTTCTTGTCGGTATCCTGTTCATTTTTATCGGAATTCGCAACTCGCTCATTACCGCACTCGGCATCCCCCTGACATTTGCAATAACCTTTTTCATCATGGAAATCCTCGGCGAGTCGCTCAACGGAAATTCCCTCTTTGCGCTTGTTCTGGTACTCGGCATGATTGTCGACCACGCAATTGTTATTGTTGAAAACAGCTACCGGCTCCGGCAACGGGGTTTTCCCCGCCGTGAAGCCGCGATCGAGGGGACTAATCAGGTCGTCGTACCCGTGATCGCAGCAACACTCACCACAGTCGCAGCGTTCCTTCCCCTGATGATTCTTCCGGGGATTCTCGGCAAGTTCCTCCGGGTTATCCCGCTTATCGCTTCGATTGCACTGGCCGCATCCACTGTCGAAGCAATCATTTTTCTTCCGGTGCATTTTGCAGACTGGAGCGGAACACCGAAAGAAACCAAAGCAGGCCACTGGCTGCGGCTTGAACGCTGGTATGAAAAACTTATCGGCTCGGTCTTCAAGCATAAAGTAAAGATTATCCTTTCGGCAACCGCTGCAATACTTGTCATTTTTTCGCTGGTCGCATCAGTACAGCAGAACCTGTTTCAGTCTGAAGAGTATTCATATTTTTATATCGACATCGAGCTGCCGACCGGCGCGCCGTATGCAAAAACAAACGAGATTGTTCGACGGTTTGAAAAAACAATCCTCCCGCGGGCAGGGAAAGGCGAAGTCGTTTCGGTCTCCTCGACCACAGGCCAGAGCCGTCAGGGCAACCAGATAATCACCAGTTCAAATGCGGCCCAGATCATTGTTGACATTACCGGAAAAGACGAGGGCCGACAGCGGTCCCTGGTGGAAATCATGAATGAAATCAAAAAAGAATGCTCGGCTATTCCCGGGGCCGAGTCGGTCCGGTATCGCATTGTGCGGGGAGGTCCGCCGGTCGATCCTCCGATTTCATTCCGGCTTTTCGGCAACAATTATTCCGAGATGATCACGATCGCAGAAGACATGAAAAAGAAATTGCGGCAATACCCTGAATTGTACAATATCGGCGACAACCTTCAGAAAGGCACTCCCGAGCTCCGGGTGATTGTCAATAAAGACCGCGCCGCCCGGTTCGGCCTTTCGGTATCGGCAATCGGATCGCATATCCGCGCCGGTTTTGACGGTATCGGCGCTACAACGGTATTTGACAACAATGAAGAGGTCGATGTCATCGTTTCCTTCGGACAACACGGACCGTCACCGATCGACCGTCTGACCGGCATGAAATTCCCGTCTTCCTCAGGACAGCTTATACCGTTTTCATCAGTGTGCAGTATTGAAGAAGCTGCCGGTATTGCGGCAATCAAGCGGGTCGATTACAAAAGAGAAGTGACTGTCACGGCCGAAGCGTATGACACAAAGAACATCCGCTCGATCAATAAACGATTCACCGGCATGTTTAACGAGGTGTATAAGCCGGTATACCCCGGCATTGTTTTCAAAGCAGGCGGAGAATTTGCAGAATTTAACAATATCCTTGTCCAGATCCTGCGGCTTTTTTTAGTGGGAATTTTTCTGATTTATGTCATACTCGGCACGCAGTTTAAATCATACACCCAGCCGCTGCTGATATTGCTGACAATCCCCTACTCGTTTGCCGGTGTTATCCTGTACCTTATTCTCTCCCGCACGCCATTCTCGACAACCGTGCTTTATGCGGGGGTCGCGCTTGCGGGAATAGCGGTCAACGATTCGATTGTGTTGATCAGTTTTATCAACAATCTTCGAAAACAGGGTAAAAACGTGGCCGATGCGGTCCGGGAAGCCGCCAGGACCAGGCTCCGTCCAATACTCTTGACATCTGTAACCACGATCGGCGGCTTGCTGCCGACAGCCCTCGGCCTTGGCGGAGAATCGCCGATCTGGCAGCCAATGGCAAGCACGATAATTTTCGGACTGTTATTTTCAACAATCACCGCATTGATTATTATACCCTGTTTTTATGGAATACTGGTAAGAAAAAAATGAACCGTCGTTGTACCCAGAAAATATCTTTTATCGATTTACGGTAATGTATTATTATGTCACGATTTCTTGCATTTCTATTATCATTTGTAACGCTCTTTGTTCCCCGGAGCACCTATGAGCGGAAGGTTGAAAATACGCCCGCAATGGATGAAAAGTTTGCTGAATGGGACGCCAGAGAATGGGAGTATAAAAAAATTTCGCGGCCGGACAATAAGTTTACTCACCGGTATTTCGAATGTCCGTCGGCCGCGGATACGGCGCCGGTTTTCCTGTTTTTTCACGGGCTTGTGCTTGACGGCAGGACGTTTGTCAATCTGGGACCGCTGGCTGAGCACTGGCGCCTCATTTCGTACAATCTTCCGGAGTCGACCTCGCGCTATTCCGGCTCCATGAAGGATTTCATGGATATCACCTATGAATTTATCGAACTGATGGATATCACGAGCTGTTGTGTCTGCGGCGTTTCGTTTGGCGGGGGAATTGCACTCCGCCTTGCCTCGGACGGCATCATCGATGTTCGTCATTTGATACTCATTTCCACCGGAATAGTCGGATCAACCGAACGGGAGCGAAAGCAGCAACATACCATGGCCGAGTGGGCCCGCTCGATACCCGATTACAAGCTGTACTGGTTTATGGAGCGGGTATATAACGCCACCAGGCGGGAATATCGTGACGACACCACCGGCCTTCAGGAGTTTTTACGCGTCAAGCATGTCGACTTTTTTCGCCAGGTAGCAACAGCAATGGACCGGTACGATGTCAGTGTGCATGCACAGAAAGTATCGTGTCCG
>WJKA01000240.1 GCA_014729375.1 Chitinivibrionales bacterium | reverse complement strand
TCACTGATAGACAGGTAATTCAATCCAAAGCCGATACAGAGAAACGGAATCAGCGCTTTTTCGCGGGGAAACACATAGTGCATTTCCGAATCAAAGGAAAAATGAATGATATTATTTCTCACTTCGACATCGGCAATGCTGTTTTCCGACGGGAAATACATAATCAATGTATCAAGTACTTCCGAACTGAAATCACCCATCACCCCGAATTGCAGCCTAAACCACGGATAGAAATAATACCGCCGGCCAAACAGCAATCCCAGGAAATGCAGCGGCTCCTTTTCTATTTCCCGGCGATATTCTTTTATATCAAAATAGCCGCGCCTGGCAGCACAGGAATACGTTGCCCCGACACAATACTGGTCCCCGGGAAGAGATGCATTGCTGTTGTTCCGGGAATATGCACCGCTGTAAAACCCGGACAGACCAATGAGGAGCACATACAAAACACAGCTTTTCAATTTTTTAATCCTCTTTCATATTCGTATGAGAACAAATAATATATCTTTAATACACTGAAAAATAAAAACCCGACACGAAATTTGCCTGAGAATATGTCTTCAAAAATATTGCTGAAGTTTTTCAAGTACTACTGGACATTCATCGAGGCGCCACTCCATCGTTTTCGAAAGACGCCGCCTCCTTCGGCCCGTAACCTGCTCATTGCCCGTTTTGACGGGCTTGGTGATTTCTTTCTCCTTGTTCCGCACTTGCAAGCGCTTGCCGAAAAAGGATTTCAGATTACCTGTATCGGGCCGGCATTCCAGAAACGTATCTGTACATATCTTTCACTTGACATTACATGCATCCCTTTTGTCCCCGGCTCATTTCACGAATTATCGCAAACGGTCCTGGAAGTACAAAAACAGTCGTTCAGCCATGCATTCAATTTAAGCATGAACGCGTGGGGAGGCATTATTGTCAACAGGTCTTTTTCTGCGGCAAAAACCGGTCTGCTCCAGGAAAAAGAGCACTATGTTTACAAAGGAGCCAGGCTGTTCTACAACAAAACAGAATCTTTTGATCCGACAATGCATGGTTTTAACGTACTTACCAGCGTGTTTGCCAATGCGATTGGTGATTACAGCGCCACCCCGAGAATCCACCGTCCGCATACCGATACCGGTACTGTCCTGATTCATCCCTATGCAAACTGGAAACCCCGTATGTGGCCCGGATTCCCCGCGCTGATCCAACGCCTGGCCGGAGACGGCATAGAATTAAAAATAATTGGTACAAAAGATGAGCACGAATCCAGCCCTGCAACACGTGAAGTGTCGCACAAAGTAAACTGCAGTATTGTTACCCTTGATTCAATTGAACACCTGCTGACAGAAATCGACCGGGCTGGATATTTTATCGGCAATGATTCCGGCCCCGCCCATTATGCCGCGCTTATTGGAAAGCCAACCTATGTTCTCTGGGGGCCGGGTTATTACGAACGCGTGCGGCCGCTTGGAACGGATGTTCATATATTTATCAAGCCAGCGGCCTGCCGGCCCTGCAGACAACGGGGTGATATATGCAGTGACGGCGATAATCATTGTCTGAGAGACATCCCGGTCGATGAAGTTTTTGCTGCGATCCGTACCCGAATCAACGAAAGGAATGACCGGTGAAACTGCCTGTCAGTGGATGTGTTATTACGCTCAATGAAGAACGCCATATTGCCGACTGCATCAAGTCGCTTGACTTCTGTGATGAAATACTCGTTGTAGATTCTCACTCGACCGACCGCACAACACACATAGCCGAGTCGCTTGGTGCAAAAGTGTTCCAGTTCGATTCTGCCGATCTTGTAAAAAAGCAGAATTATACCCTTGAACTTGCCGCCAATCAATGGATATTCACGCTTGATGCCGATGAAAGAGTTTCGGAAGAGCTGAAAAACGAGATACAACGGCTTTTCCGGCACACACCCGGCCATGATGGGTATCGGTTTCCCCGCCGAACCTATTATATCGATAAATGGATCCGCCACGGAGGCTGGTATCCCGATAAAAAAATACGATTATACGATAAGACAAAAGCCGTATGGACAGGAGTCAACCCCCATTACGAAATCAGACTGAAGGGGTCGGCCGGTGATATTCATGCGGATATTCTGCATTATTCTTTTGATAATGTACAGGCGCATGTTGACCGCCTGAAACGCTACGCCGCCATTGCCGTGGAACAGATGGCTGACAACAAGGCAACTAACGGCGTCATTCCCCGGATGATAATCCGTCCTGCAGGAAAATTTCTCGAAATGTACATTTATAAACTCGGTTTTCTTGACGGCAAACATGGATTTATTATCGCAGGATTATATTCGTTCGGCATGTTTGTCCGATATGCGCTCCTCTTTGAGCATATGCGAAAAAACAGAATTCCCGCTCAGGGAAAAGAGCACAAAAAGTAAATCTTGCTGCGACAACATAGCGGATTCATTACGGTCTTCCGGGAAACCGGGAGCTGGCGACAGCGTTTCAGCAAAAGGACTAATCGATACCGGCCAGCTCACATGTCGCTTCGCAGACATCTTCAGGCTTGATGAATTCAAACGAACTGCCCCCTGATGGCTTGACAATTCTGAATGGCACGCCAAAAGGCCCCCAGCGCGTCAGTGTTTGCCGGTGGTCACGGTACAGTCCGACAACAGGCACCTTATGTGCGCATGCCGCCGGTATCATCGCCGTGTCCGGTGAAATAAGCAGGTCTGTGCGGGCGAGCATCTCCGATACAGTGAGAAATCCGGTTTGCGGCACCACAAAGACATCTTCAAACCGCCGGGACAATACCTGTGCCCGGGAATGCTGCCGGCCCGCGCTGAAAAGCACAATTGCCATAGTCCCCCAACCAGCAGAGACTTCTTGCAGAAGCTCTATGAGCCGCCCATATTTTTCAGGGCTCCATTGACGTTCCGGAGAACCTGCAGAAAGGTTGATGCCGAGTATCATTTTAAATTTTTCCAGACCATTTGAACTGAAAAAATCGCAGGCCGTCGACGTATCGCGCTCTGAGGCCCGAAGCTCTATCGGCGGCACTTCGGTGACCTTGTGCCCGGTCATCAACTCAAACAGTCCCGCCGCCTGCATGCACAGATGAACCGTGTCGTCGGTGTAGACAACATCATAATAGCATGCCATTTGCGCCTTATGAAAACCGGCAAGGAGGCTTGTTTTTCCGGCAATTTGACTGATAAGAAAACTGGTGTTGGAGATTCCCGGTGTGCAATCAATAATCGCATCAAAATGACGTCGTCTTATCCATCCGACACATTGTGCAACATCGGCAAAACAGTGAAAATTTACAGGCTTGATTTCATCAACATGGGGATTATGCCGGACAATAATTTCATTATACAAGCTCGAGACTACCGTACAATGGCTGCATTCCGCGTGTTTCTTGAGCAGGTGGAGAAGTGGCGTGATCACCAGCATGTCTCCAAGTTTCCCCGGCCGAAGGACAGCAATGCTTTTCAGCGGCCGTTTTCCCGTGCATTCCGTACGCTTAGCAAAAAAAGCATCAGCAAGGAATGGAATAATAGAATAACGCAGTTTTTTTGTTGCTTGTTTCACCTCAGATATTTGTATTTCTTTGTTCTCCATTTTTCACTTTGTCCAGTATTCGCTCC
>WJKA01000239.1 GCA_014729375.1 Chitinivibrionales bacterium | reverse complement strand
GAGCTGTACAGTAAGACTGTCGATTTTCATCTCCAGGCTTTCTTTTTGGCGGCTAAGCGAGTCTATATCATGCGCGGTGTCCGCGGTAATTTCCTTATTGACCGAATCGCGCTTTCTCTCGCAGGCGTCTATTGAATCAAGTAATGCAAACGCCAGAACCAGCGAATCGCTGACTTTGCCCTCAATTATAGAATCGAGTGGAACTCGAATAAGCTGCGAATCTTGTGTAGCCACCGCCACCGTCTGGGTATCCGCTCCCGATAATCCGGAAAGTCTGATAGCGTGGCTGTGATCGATACCGCTGTCCAGATAATGCAGCTTCAATTCAGCTAATGCCGCCCCGGGAAGCTGATAGTGACTGAAATCAGCTTTCATGCATATATTGATTCCCAGCGGCTGCAATGCAATGTTTTTCAGAGAATTGATATAGCCAAGAATAGAATCGCTCACGCTCTTTGCTTGTGCGCTGTCGGTGCTGTCAGCGTTCGGCGGCAGGCTGTCATACTTGACAGAATCAACATGGGCGCTATATGCCGACAAGCTGTCTGTATAGCTTATTATTTTTGACCGGCCGGAAATATTATTTGTATTGGCGATAATTTCAAAATATCCGGTAGCCTCCTCACCAATCTCGGGCCATCGGCCCACAGCCATGCGCCCTTCCGCATCGGCATTATGCAAAGAGGCTCCTTCCGGCGATATATCCCGATAGCTGAACATTGTATCAACCGTAAGCGTATCGGCGAAAAAAAGCAAATTAGCATTTATATCGGTAACATCGGGATTGGCATCGGTAACAATTTGTCCGCCCAGATCTGTGGCCGGATCAAATGCCGATCCGCAGGAGAGCAACAAAAGAAAGACACTAGCCCCCCCTGTCAGCACAGCGCAGGCGCGGCTTGCCCGAATGAAAATATTTTTCGATGTTTTGCTCTGTTTTTGCGGCATATGTAAGGTCATAAAATAGGTTTGCGACCCGAGTAAGTCAAACCCCTGCAATTGCTATAATTATGTCATTGCGGATTTTGCTTGCATCCGGCACTGCACTGTATTACGTTTCGGGTAACGCATAAATTTAACGGCAAAATGCAAGGCATGATTTTCTTGCGGCGCGGTTACTTTCCAGCTTGCGAAATGAACCCGCTCAAGCAACTGCCGGACACCGAACCGCTCGGCGCGCATACCGCAGCCCCATCATAAAATCCATGAATAAGTAATTGAAAACGTGCAATGCTCTGCAGGCAAATGCATGTCGCGGCAATAGTGAGGGCAAAGTTTTCGTATCGCCGGCGGAAACTAACTATTTTCTACATATTATTTACGTATATACCGGCACCCTCCCACACAGGAGAAACACCATATGCCGCCAAACACATCGCTGGAGCTTCCTTTAAAGTACAACGTGCTTATTGTTGATGACGAGCCCGCTCTGCTGGCTTTTCTGCGGGAAGCGCTTGCCGAAACATACAATGTCGACACAAGCGGCACCGGACACGAGGCAATTCAACGTATTGACAATAAAGAATATGACATTCTCATTATCGACCTGAAATTGCCGGACATGTCAGGCATCGATATCCTCAAACACGCTAAAGAGAAAGATGATCTGGCGGAAGCGCTGATAATCACTGGTTACGCTTCGCTTGACACCGCCGCCCGGGCAATTAATCTGGGAGCATCTTCATACCTGATGAAACCGCTGGAGCTGGAGAACCTGGTTGAACATGTCGACCGCAGTGCCGCGAACCGTGCGTTTCATCTTAAAAGCCGCATGCTGATGCGGCATGCGGATGACCTTGCGCCCGATGCCAAGGGACATTTGCGCGATTTAACCACCCTTTATCAGTTTTCACGTCGTCTTCTGCTGTCGATGGAAGTTCCCGAAATTATTGAGATAATCCTCAGTGATGCCAATAAGCGCACGGGGGCGGTATGCTGTGCGGTGACAATAGATTTTATGGACTTTGCCGAAATATATGTAATGCCGCACCATGGCAAAGTGAGCAAAGAGGCCGTCCGTTTGCTGCTCTTGGAAAACTGGGAGCAGTCATTTGGCGGTATCAGTAAGGCAAAATTTCAGGACAATGCGATCTCCCTGCAGGTGTTTGAGGGCTATGACGGCGAACAGCATCCGATGGACAAGGTAGCGCCGGTGGGTATCCCCATGACCGTGCGGGGAAAATCGATCGGGTCGCTGGCAATATTCTACGGCAAGGGATTCAATATCACCAGAGAAGACAATCAGTTTTTATATGTATATTCAACATTGATTGCTTCTATTATAGAGCATGCTTATGCCGATATGTATGCGCAGCTTCTTGCCAAAACAGACAGCTTGACCGGCATAGCCAATTTTCGGCTTTTCCACGAGATGCTCACGCGGGAAATTGCCCGCTCGGACCGCAAGCGGACGACATTCTGCCTGATACTGCTGGATATCGATGATTTCAAAAAAGTGAACGACACGTACGGTCATCCAATCGGCAATGCCGTATTGAAAGATTTGACAACGCGCTTGTCGGCCATGATCCGCACCGGAGACCTGCTGGCCCGCTACGGAGGCGAAGAGTTTGCGATTATCCTTCCAGATACATCAATAAGCGGCGCGACCGTACTTTGCGAAAGGGTGCGCAAAGGGGTCGAAAGCCACCCGTATACGCATGGCGACCAGACAGTT
>WJKA01000024.1 GCA_014729375.1 Chitinivibrionales bacterium | reverse complement strand
GTTATGGGTGGTGGTATTACCGTATTTTTAGCAGCTTACTTTCAGTGAACGGAGTGGTAGATGATTGCAAAAATGCGCGAAATCGCGCCGACGGTTATTCTTGTTGCGCTGGTCGGCTTTGTTCTGACTATTTTTTTCTCATGGGGAATGGACATTTCCGGCAAGCAAAAGAAACATGTTGTCGGCACTATTGAAGGAAAAGAGATTTCCTGGGAGCAGTTTGATAAGGAAGTCAATGTCGAGCGGGAGCGTCAGCGGGAAATGTCGGGAGGAGAGCTTTCGCCCTATCAGGCCCGGATGATTCCCCGGCAGGTCTGGGAGACCCTGGTAAGCCAGGCCGTGCTGAACGAGGTTTTCGAGAAGATGAAACTCGGTGCATCGGCTGAGGAAGTGTTTCAGCACATCCGGAATAATCCGCCGCCGGGGGTGGTCCAGAACCCCTATTTCATGACTGACAGCGTGTTTGATACCACCAAGTTTGTCAATTTTCTCAATGACCCCGAGCAGGTCGGACAGGAAGGCATGCAGTATCTGGAAGCGCATGTCAGGAATTTTTTGGTCCCCATGGAAAAACTTCAGCAATTAATCACGGTCGGCAATATGGTTACCAGGGCGGAAATTGCTCATGAATACCGGGCTGAAAATGAACGGTGCGTGTTTGAATATGCCAAAGTAAGCTCGAAATCGTTTGCTGTCGATTCATCGGTGGTTACCGGTGAAATGGTGCAGGAATATTATAATACCAATCCCGATTCATTCGTTGAGAAAGAACAGGCGGTTGTTCATTTTGTTGAAATACCCAAAAAGGTGACTGCCGAGGATGAAAAAGTATACTATAACGAGCTTCTTGATATCAAGGAACGGATGAAGTCCGGTGATGTTTCGTTTGCTGAAGAGGCGAGGATCGCTTCCGACGATGAAGGGTCTGCAAAGGATGGCGGCGATCTCGGATGGTTCGGCAGAGGATCGATGGTAAAGGAATTTGACAGTGTCGCGTTCTCGCTTGACAGCGGGGATGTTTCCGATCCGTTCAAGACCTCGTTCGGTTTTCATCTGGTTAAAGTCGAAGGGCGCAGGGGAGCGGGGGATGATGTCCGGATACATGCCCGCCACATACTCAGAAAAATATTGCCCTCTGTTGAAACTCTTGACAGCTTGCAGGAGCTTGCCGATACAATGCGGGTACAGATGGACAGCCTTGGTTTTAATGAAGTCGTTGCGAAGTATCCCGGTTTGAGTGTCGATTCTGCAGGGCCTTTTACCAAAGGGGAAATGCCGGTGGGGATAGGGTATATTTCCGGTATGTCGTATTTTGTTTTTAACGGTGAAGAGGGAGATATTGCAGAGAACCCATACGAGAATAAAGAAGCGTTTTATATTATTAAAATCGGGCGAAAAATACCTGCCGGGAGAATGCCGCTCGAAATGGTTGAGGACATGATATTTGATTCGCTTTATGCGGCGGCCGGAGAAGACACGGCACGTAATTATCTCAGCGAAATCCTTGCCGAAAAGCCTGAAATACTTTCGGTCGCTCAGCTTTCAAAACTTGATTCACTGGTGAGTTCGGGTACGACCGATACAGTGACCTGCAAGGAATATGTTGCCGGGGTCGGGCGGGAGAACAAGGTAATCGCCGCTGCATTTGCTCTTGATACAAACACGCAATCTGATATTATTGAAGAAGCGGGAACATTTTATGTAGTCAAGCCGCTCTGGCACGACAGGGTCGAGTCGATCCCCTGGCAAAGCCCAAGGCTGGCTTCGATTGTACAGAAACTCCTTCAGGCTAATTCGCAGAAACTGTATTATGACTGGTATCTGAATAAAAAGGAACAGGCAGATATCGAAGATAATGTCGGTGAGTACTATTACGATTGAAAAATTTTCACGGTAGACGGTGCCTGCCGGAATACGCCTGGACACCTGCCCTGAAACCGCATCCGCGGCAAAGCGTTTTTCCCGATAACGTATGCACATATTTTGCGTTTATGCAATGTAAGCAATTCCAGATATTTGCGGGACAACGGTGTAATAGAAGAAGTGGTAGCGCTACGGGGAGTCGAACCCCGGTTGCAGGAATGAGAATCCTGAGTCCTAACCACTAGACGATAGCGCCAAATGGAAATTCGAATTCCGCGTTTTGAATTTAGCATAAGCTGGGGTACAAGGATTCGAACCTCGATAGCCAGAGCCAGAATCTGGAGTCCTGCCATTGGACGATACCCCAGGATATGCCTGTCTAAAATACAAAATCTGAACAATTATATCAAGAGTAGTGCAGATAAGCAACAGGGATATGCCTTGCGTCCGGGAAAAGAGCGTGCTTTTTTTTCTGCCTCAGCCGAACACGCCCAGGTCCATGGACCTGATTGTATCCACAAAGGCTGCTGAATGGAATGGTTTTTTCAGCGTTTGTGCAACAAAGGTATGGTCGGGTACAATTTCCCGGTCGCCTGCATAATCCGATGGTTTCGGGATATGATCTTCCTTATCTTTCATGAGAATGATTTCTGCATTGATATTTCGATTGTAAAGTTCGTTAACAAGGTCGTATCCGTTGATTCCCGGAATATCGATATCCGCCACCACGAGTCCGCACTGCCTGTTTGTCATTTTGAACCGGTTGATTGTATCGATTGCCTTGTATCCATTGTCGAGGGGTATGATTTTATCGCTTTCATACTCGAAAAAGAGTTCAAATGAATTTTTGCAGAATTCGCGTACCGCGCGGTCGTCATCGACAACAAGGATATAATCGCCGCGTTTTCCCGGCCGATACAGGCATTTGTGTGGAAGTTTTCGCTGGCCGACACTTTCGCCGACCGCGTACTGTGCGCGGTCACCGCACCGGATAAACAGCGCGGAGCAAGTCCCGTTCTGAAGTGTATGTGGACAGGGCGCGCCTTCACGCTTGGCTGCCCGTACCCGGGATTCCATCTGTCGCCGCACATTCACAGACGGCCCGATTCCGCTTCCAACAACATATTTCAAAGCGGATTCTGCCTGCCAGTTGTCTGTTTTTGCTTCCGGCTGCTTAACCAGGTCGGTAGTGTCCAGGACCTGTTCATCCCGGTCCACTTCGGTAGCGGCATGCTTGTACTCGCCAATGCCCTGTGGTGCAGGGGGCTGCCGCTCCTCGATCCCTCTGTCCCGGGAAATATATAAATCAGCAAAAAGCACGTCATCACGAGCTTCATTCGCGGCCTGGCGACGGGCCCGGTCGGCAAGTATCTGGCGGAACCGGAGACGGTATAAATTTGTTATGACAGGACCAACATCCATGTTGTCGCCTTTGTGCTCATTCATAAATAACGCATTCTACCCTTTATGTGCAGCAATAAATCTGCTTTTAGCTCCTTACTAGTAATATACTATATTTTTTTCAAATCAGGTCCTTAATGATACCATACGCTTTCATTCTCCCTTTCACCACACAGACATTACCGGCTAGAATTGGCTGCTCCATTTGTCTACTAAATGGAGCAAAAATCACGCCACACTATCGCTGCTCATCTTGCCGGTGTTCCCGGGAATCGACTGTATGCATGCAGAAAAATGTCTGTTGCCGCAATCTTTCAGCTTGGGATACTGGTCACGGCATTCGGGGATTCGTTTAGTACATCGCGGGAAAAACGGGCACCCTGCTCCGGCATCTGCAAGATTTTTTTCTGCGGTGGGAAGCTGGTCCCCTTTTTTCCGTCCTTTGCCGGGTACGGGTACGCTCTTGAGAAGAAGGTGGGTGTAGGGGTGGAGTGGATTTTCGAATATCTGCCGGTCTGATCCCATTTCAAGGATATGCCCCAGGTACATGACTGCAACCTTGTTTGCCACATGCCGGACAATTGCCAGGTCGTGTG
Source organism: Chitinivibrionales bacterium (assembly GCA_014729375.1). Classification (GTDB taxonomy): domain Bacteria; phylum Fibrobacterota; class Chitinivibrionia; order Chitinivibrionales; family WJKA01; genus WJKA01. The sequence continues at coordinate 732 of WJKA01000024.1, read as the reverse complement.
AGATAAAAACAAGTGTCAGGCCATAGCGGCGCTGAAGGTCCTGGAGAAGGTTGATAATTTGCGCCTGAATAGAGACATCAAGTGCGCTCACCGGTTCGTCGGCAATAACCAGCTCGGGCCGGGTAGCGAGTGCACGGGCAATTCCAATGCGCTGGCGCTGGCCGCCGGAAAACTCGTGCGGGTACCGCTTGAGAAAATCCGGTGACAAGCCGACCTGATTGATCAGTTCTGCAATCCGTTTCTTTCTGTCTGACCTGTTTTTCATTCCATGGATTTTCAACGGCTCTTCGAGGATACTCTGCACAGTCATGCGTGGGTTAAGCGAGCTGAATGGGTCCTGAAAAATAATCTGAATATATTTTCGCAAGTTTCTTTTGTCCTGTCGTGAGAGTCCATTCCACTGAATGCTTTTATTTTTCCACGGACCGATTGCGAGTTCTATTGTGCCGCCAAACGGTGTAACAAGGTCCAGCATGGCATGGGCAGCGGTTGTCTTGCCGCACCCTGATTCGCCTACGAGAGCAAACACTTCACCGGCATCTACCGAAAATGAGATATCGTCAACCGCCTTGACATATCCTGCTGTTTTTCCAACAATTCCTTTTTTTACTGGAAAATAGACTTTCAGGTTTGTTATTGCTACAGCGGGAGCCGGTACCGCTTTTTTGCTGGTTGCTGGACTATTTGTCATAAAGAAAACACCGAGCAAAATGGTTGGCATCAGGGGAATAG
>WJKA01000238.1 GCA_014729375.1 Chitinivibrionales bacterium | reverse complement strand
GAAGAGACTCATCTGCTATTGTACAGACAAGCGGCGCCTTTGAACTGGTTATGAAATTATCATTTATGACTACAAATTCTTTCTTTTTCCTGCGTACAAGTGCTTTTCCATTTACATAAACCGGTGAGCCGTTCAGCATATCTCGTGAAATAACAAAAAGATATGCCCTGCTCTGGAAATCGAGAGGATGAGCAAGCAGGTGTTTTTCCGGTGATGAAAACTCGATTGCCCGGGGCTTTGAGGAACTGCTTGAAATACTGAGGCTTACATGCAGAATTTCAACTGGAAAACGGTCTGTATCATTGAGCAGCAGCAGTACGGGAAGGTCGCGGTCCGGCGCAAGCCGGGCAGGCATATCAAAAAGAATCTCCGGGGAATTCCGGTAGAGAAAATTGGGAGAAAACCTGAAAAAACGAAAATGCGTCTCAGCATATAAAAAAAGAAACGGTACTGCCGGTGCAAACCATAGAGAATTATCCGGCACGAGGTTCATAGGTTCTTCCTGTGATTCTCGAGTAAATAAATAGTATCTGTTCAAAAAGCCTTTTCTGAACGGAGAGATGGAGCATCGGAGTAGTGGAGTTTATTGTAAGTCATTAATACTGGTTAAACAAAATCATTACTCCATCCTTCCAGTACTCCACCACTCCGTTCAAAATTGATGGAAATCAATTTTGAACAGGTACTAATTAGATCGCTGATATAATGCTGCAACCTCATTACCCGACAACGCGCGCGAGTATATGCGGACATCATCGATGTCTCCGTAAAAATTCTGCCCGCTTGCAGCACCGCCGATAAACAGGTCCATGTCTCTGTCGGCACCGCGATTGTCAAAATTTGTCTGCTGCGAATTTGCAATAGTACCGTTGATATACAGTGACAGAGACGACCGGTTTTCAAATACCATCGCAACATGCGACCAGTTTCCATCGGCAATCTGTGTCATCGAGAAATCATACATACCAACCTCGCTAACAGTCGAATCGCGCAGGGAGGTCACCAGATAATCAAGCGTATTTCCGCTATATATCCTGATATAATAGGGATCTTCACCGGAAACATCATCACCCCGGAAAACAATACACTCTCTTGCCGAAAGCCATTCGGGCTTGATCCATACCGAAATGCTCAACGAGCCTTCAATGTCAAGCTCTTCAGAATGAGGTATCCTGATACGATCGCCGGTCCCGTCAAAATGAAACGCGCCGCTGTCTTCTTCGAACCTGTTTCTGGTCGGTGTAACGCCGATCAGCTCACCGTCATGTGAATAGCCGGATAAATCATTGGCATTCCCGTTGAATGGATAAAATGCTACAAGGCCCCTGTCAAATGACTCTTCGGGATTGTTCGAACTGCATGCCGAAAGGCACAGTATGCCTGCTGATAAAAGCACTCGTATGATGCTGTTTTGTATCATGTGTCCCCCGATACGGATTTTGCTACACTCTGGCTGTTCATGTCCGCATGATTCTATCTTTAGTATATACTACTATTCGCGCCGGAAATTCAATTTCTTTCGGAAAGGAATACCATGGTTACATATTGTGGAAGAATTCGGTTTTATCCTCTATTCATGCTTTTTTCTTGTGTCATTTTTTTCAGCACCTGTGGAAAGCGCAGGACTGCAGTGGAATCAGGCATTGAGGACCAGGTGCTGCATATCGGCAACGGTGCGGAGCCCCAGGACCTCGATCCACATATTGTCACCGGTGTTCCCGAGCACGCGATAATTTCCGCGCTCCTGGAAGGTCTTGTTGCCGAAAATCCCAAAGACCTTCACCCCGTACCCGGCGCTGCTGAAAAATGGGATATTTCCGACGACCGGCGCGTGTATACGTTCTATCTTCGCGATAACGGCCGGTGGTCGAACGGCGATCCGGTAACCGCGCATGATTTCGTCTATTCGTTCAGGCGGATACTCTCCCCCGCGCTGGGGAGCGAGTACTCCTACATGCTTTACTGCATGCGCAATGCCGAGCGATACAACAAGGGTGAAATCGATGATTTCTCGCTTGTCGGCGCGGCCGCGGTCGACTCACATACGCTGGTTATTACCCTGGGCAGCCCGACACCCTATTTCCTGTCCCTGTTGGCACACTACTCCTGGTTCCCGGTCCATCCGGGCACGATCGAGAAGCACGGTGCGATCGACCGCCGCGGATCAAAATGGACCAGGGCGGAAAATTACACCGGCAACGGACCGTTTGTATTAAACAGATGGGAAGTCAACAGGGTAATTATCGCGGAAAAAAGCCCGACCTACTGGGATGCAGACAATGTCCGGCTCAATGCGATTCATTTTCATCCGATCGAGAGCGAGCAGACCGAGGAGCGCGCGTTCCGTTCGGGGCAATTGCATGTCACCAATGGAGTTCCCTCGCACAAAATAGAGTATTACAGGGAAAACAGCCCGGAGCTTCTCCGGATCGATCCGTACCTCGGAACCTACTATTATCTGGTAAACACCGTCCGCCCGCCACTTGACAACCCGCTTGTGCGCCGGGCACTCTCAACGGCAATCGACCGCACGGCAATTGTCGAAAATGTGCTGAAAGGCGGACAACTTCCCGCGCACCATTTCACCCCGCCGGGAACCGCAGGCTACACCGCCTGCGCACACATTGCGTCGAACCCCGAAAAGGCACGGGAGCTGCTCGCCCGGGCCGGCTATCCCGGCGGCAACGGCTTCCCGCAGATCGAGGTCCTCTACAACACGCTCGAATCGCACCAGCTCGTCGCGCAGGCAATCCAGGAAATGTGGAAAAAAGAGCTCGGTATCGAAGTCTCGCTTATCAACCAGGAATGGAAAGTCTTTTTAAACACGCAGAAAAATATGGAATTCGACATCTCCCGCGCCGGATGGATCGGCGACT
>WJKA01000023.1 GCA_014729375.1 Chitinivibrionales bacterium | reverse complement strand
CCCTTCCCGAACGCCAATTGGTCTCCGGGTATGCCGAGCTTTACAAATATGCTTTTATCGGCGGAAACGACATGTTTGAATTTGTCGGCTCCCAGCACGACAACATGCTTGCACAGAAACCGGACATCCTTCAGGAGGGTATCAGGCGAAGTATTGCCATAAAGGCGCGCATTGTATCTGCTGATGAGCAGGAATCGGGCACCCGCGCGCTGCTCAATTTCGGCCACACCTTTGCTCATGCAATCGAGCACTATTTTAATTTCGAAAATGTTCTTCACGGTGAAGCGGTCTTCCGGGGAATTGCCTGTGCATGCGACCTGGGAAAACGGATTAATTCGATACCCCCCGAAACGCAGAGTGCATATAACGAGCTCCTCGAGAAACTGGTTTGTCCGGAACTTCCGGCCAGGCCCGACAGCGCGCGGCTGTATGATGCCATGTTTTCCGACAAAAAAGTAGCAGGTGGAAAACTCCGTTTTATTGTTCCCGCCGAACCGGGAAGATCGGTTATTACAAGCGATATACCGGAAGAAACAGTGATACAAACGCTGGAAACACTGTGCGGAGACTGAAAACGTGATGGTTTACAAAGTAGATAATGCGGTTCGAAACGAATCTGAAATCACCTCATTCAGCGGCTCACCCGCCGGTGGTGTGTCGATCGACGCGCTGATTGCCGGCACACTGAAACTCTGCAAAGAGCTTCCCCCGCACTATGGCACCTGGACAGACAGGATCGAAGAGCTGCGCGAGCGGCTGGCAAAAGGCAAACTCCATTTCGCGGTACTCGGACAGTTCAACCGGGGCAAGAGCACGTTTATCAACGCGCTGCTCGGCATGGATGTCCTTCCCACGTCGGTCCTTCCGCTGACCAATGTACCGACAATCATCAGATACGGCCCCGCTCGTTCCTGTCGCATCAGCTTTTTCAACGGCAAAGCCGATTGCACCGCCGGCGCATCAGATGATGCTGTCAGGGAGCTGCTTATTCAGTATGTCACCGAAGAAAAAAATCCGGAGAACAGACACTGCGTCTTCTCCGTATATGTCGAATGCCCCGGCGAACTGCTGCACAACGGCTCCGAGTTAATTGACACGCCGGGGTTCGGGTCGACGTTCGTGCACAATACCAGAACAACGATCGACCTTCTTTCGGAATGTGATGCCGCGTTTTTTCTGCTAAGCGCGGATTTGCCGATTACCGAAGTTGAGATCGAGTTCCTCAGGCAGATGCGCAAATATGTCCCCCGCATTTTTTTTGTGTTCAATAAAATTGACCTGCTCAATGAAAGCGAGCGGGAAAAAACCACGAAATTCGTCCGTTCTGAAATCCGCCGCCATCTCAAATTCTATGCCGGTATATCGCTGTTTCCGGTCAATGCCAAGGCAGCCCGTTCAGCGTCGTCACGCACCGGGGACGATCCATTGTGGAAACAAAGCGGCATGACTGCTGTTATCGATGCGATTAATCATTTTATGGTCGCGGATAAATATTTCATTCTTTCCCACGCGCTGAATGAAAAATTTCATGACGCGCTCCACGGCATAATCACGAGTCTTGACAGCGAAATAACGGACATCAGCGAGCCGGTCGGCGCCCTGAATCAAACGGTATTACTGTTAAAAGAAAAACTCGGGTCGATCGAGAAACAAACCCGTGCCGAGACAGGATTAATTCATGCAGAGCAGAACGCGCTCGTCGATTTTCTTTCCACAACCGTAAAGAAAGAGCAAAGGGGCCTGCAGGAGCAGACTGAGCGCTTCTTTTACGAAACACTGAACCGGAAAAATGTACATGGCAAAATCAAAGACCGGCTGCTGGCCTCATTTCCGTCGTTTTTCACCCAGGCGCTCAAGAATTTCACACTTCAGGTAACAACCGCGGTCAACAGGCCGCTCAGAAAAGCATCCCTGGTTCACCGGCGGGAATTCGAAAAAATATCCGCTGAGTCGCACGGGCTGCTCGGAACTGAATTCGCCCTGCCGGATTCGGTACAAGACACGCTTGAAGGCCTGGAAATAGCACCGCCATACGAAAGCATTCCATCAAATCCCCCTCTCTCCTCTGCAGACCTGAAAAGCGTTTTCGGGGAGCGGTTTAAAAGGCACGATTCCCTTTGCAAAGCATACGAAACCTGCGCTTTTCCGAAATTGAAACACTGCATGGATACTGCTGTGGAAAACATTTCGCAGGCTGTTGAAAAAAGAATTGCTCAGGTATGCGAAACGCTTGGCGCAGAGCTGGAAAACAGCTATGATTGTTTGAAGCAGGCGGCTGCGGGCAAGCTTGAAGAAAAGGAATCGCTGTGGAATGCGGCACAGGAAAAAGCGCGGCCGCGAGTAGAAAAGAAAGAAGACCTGAAAGAGGAATTTGAAAAATTCAAAGGGATGCTGCCATAATTGTCCGGGGTGCCGGGGTACTCCAGACAGCATCCCGTATTACATAGTAGGCGTGTCCGCTTTGTCACATGATCCTAAATTCCGCAATTCAACTGCGGAATTTAGGATGATTCCGATGAAACAGGGTTGCAGGTGTTGAGGCGGGGTACATTGTCAAAAAGCCTGCGTATCATTTGCTGCTTAGCTGTTTATCGATCTTCTGCAGCTCTTCCATACGATTTTGTGCATATGTGCAGCGCTTGGAGCGCTTCTTGTCGCATTCGGTAAACTCGATAAAATACGACCATGCCTTGATTGCTTCCATGAGGACCGCCGGGTCCTTATCGACATAGATGTATTGCTTGTCGAGCGACGTTGCCAGGTCGTACAGGATTTCGCTCTTAAATTCTTCGGTGATGGGAATAACTGATCCTTTTTTTGAAGAGAGTGCGGCTTCGAAGCGTTCTTTGGCTTCCATATGAAGCGACTGCCTGAGGTATATT
>WJKA01000237.1 GCA_014729375.1 Chitinivibrionales bacterium | reverse complement strand
CGCCGTGTCGTCCCGTCGTTTCCCCTTCACCCGCATCCAGTGGCGCTGTTTGGCCTTGAAAAGGAGCATGGAGACCCTGCTGAGAATGCCGACTTCGTTGTCGCCGCTTGTCTCGATAGAAAGAAAATTGAGCTGCGGAAATCGGGCCATGACCTTTGCTTGAACCCCGTCGGAGATACCGGATGATGTCAGGCAGCCGAAAGGCTTTGAAGAAATGAAACCATCCACCAGATCAGAATAATACACGGCTTCAGCCACCTCGAGATTGCCCTCCCCGCCGAAAATTTCCGGATGATAATAGTCGTGTGCAAGCTTTGCAAGATGGTTAAGGTCGTATAGTTCTGCTTTCCCGCCGAATGTCTCCGGGGCAAGGGCCTTTTTCAGCCGGTTGTACAGATACGTTACAAACGCCGCTCGGCCGCGGGCTATGCAGATGTCCCGTAAAGACCGCACTTTGACACCAATAGACTTTTCGTATTTCAAATCCCGGACAAATACGCGCTCCTGCCGCCAGAAGTCGTACATGACCCGGTTGGTAAACAATCCGGGAAACACCTCGCAGCCTTCATCCATAATAAACCGGCGGAGATTGTAATTCCCTTCATTGTGAGCAAGGTTGGCGAAAAATTCGCCGGTGACATATACCAGCGGGAGGTCTTTTTTTGCCCGAGGGATCGAACGGAGCACTTTGCCGACCCGTTTCATTGCAGCAGGCACGGCAAACCACCACCAGCGTGAGCGGAACGCTTCCAGCAGGATCCGCTCCATGCGTGTCAGGGCCAGAAGCGCATTCTTTTTGTTTTGTGCATAGGGTCGCAGCGCACATTCGGCAATATGCATAAAATCCGACAGCACAAAGGCCATGGCCATGTTGACCCTGAATTTCAGGCCCAGACGGAGTGCGCTTCCCGGAGGCGGCTTCTCGCTGGAAAAGCCTGAAGAAAAAATCATCACCCGGAACCCTGTAAAACCGGCGTCGTTAAGCGCTTTCCAGTATTCCTGCGGATACATTCCGTACCGGCAAGGCCCGCACTGCCCGCCGCCGCCGAGGAAAACATACCGTTCGACAATTTCCTCTTTTGTCAGGTTTTTCTCTTTCTGGACTGTAAACAGATTTCTCAACAGTGAGCCGCTGGTGAAATACATGGGATTGCACTCCATGCGGTTGCCGTACTCTTTACCCCACCGGACATCTTCGAGCGTGTGGTCGCCGAGGTCTTTATAGCGGTATCCATTCCGTTCGAAAAATGCGCGCATGAACCATGATTTCCGCCGCTCGACAAAATTGTACAGGACCGTCACTTTATTCTTGTCTTTTTTATGCCATTTCCCGGCGGTATAACCTTTCCAGCGGTCGTTTGGCCGATTATTGTTTCCGGAAATCGCTGTAGTATCGGTATTCCCGCTACGAAACATACGCTTTTTTCCTTTTCTTTAATTTTTGCTCTTCAAGGCGTAGAAAATACTCGATGGTCTGGATACGTATTGCAAACGTTGCGCGCGGCCTGTTCTGATCGATATCGTGGAACAGGAAATGTGGCGTCTCGGATGCATCGAGAATGGCGTCGATATACGAATATGTCGGCGCGTCGAACCCGCACTTGAAGCTTGACAGATCGATTACCGCCAGATTGGGGTGCCGTGCGGCCACCTTTGCGGCCCAGAGCTTGACATTGGTGTTGCGGTTGAAACTCCGCCGCCATACATCATCGATCCGCCGCTGAGGCTCGCCGTCAAACAGCGGCCCCAGAAATTCGCCGGAAACCGGAAGCGACTCGATACAGAGCACGGGAAATCCCCGCCGCTGGAACTCTTCGGGTATGCCATGATTGAGCCCGGGGTCGTGATGGTACGGATGACCGATCATGAGAATGCCGATTTCATTATTTTCGACCAGTGATTCGATGATCCGGGCGCCCTGGTTGCGTAGCGAGCGAAAGTATTGTTCCATTGCATCATAGCCGCAGCGGACCGCCCATGCGTTTTCCTGCCTGGTGAGACCGAGCCGGCCCGCGAAATACCGGTACAGCATATCGGCAGCTTCACTGCGCCGCTCAAGGTTGACAAGCGGTTTCCAGTATTCAACACCTGATCCGGCAAACATGTTCCGGTCTTTGGTAAACGCGGCATGCACCACCTCGGGAGTACCCATCTGAATAGGACACGCGTTGTTCCCCACCGTCCCCTCAACCATGGACTCCAGATGCGTAATGCACGGGAAACAGAGGTGCGTTATTTCTTTTTTGTTCAGAAGGTTATGAAAATGCGCGGGCGCGACTTTGGCGGGGAAACAGGGATCGATCGCTCCCCATTTATTCCCGTCTTCCCAGAGTTTCTTTGATGTATAATCGCTGAACACGACCGTGCCGATTCCCAGTGCTTTGAAATACGTACTGAAAAACGGAGCATAGAGGTAGAGGTTGAGGACGCGGGGAATACCAATCACCATTGACGCGCGGTCCTGCCGGATTTTTTCCAGCTTTCCGCGATTAAAGCGCCGCGTGTCAAAATAGCTTTTCGGGCAGTGAGCGAACGGATACGACCCAAAAGCCTCGACAGCGGCACGGTGGACAAGGTCGGGATATTTCTCTCTGAGTGTTTTGATTTCTCTGTCATGTTTGCGGACTGCCTCGACACTGTCTGCAAGGCCCCGGTCGCATCCGTTACCCGAGATATACCGGACTGTGGAATCCGGCCCTGTTGTGATATCGATAAAGGTCCGGGCACAATGATTTGCGCAAAAGCCGCACCTGGTAGAGGCGTCGTTGACTGAGGTAAAAGTAAGGTTTGCGGCTTTTTCGAGGCCGATAAACGAGCTTGATCCGGAAACGCCCTGTTTTTGTATCTCGAGGGCCGCGCCGATCGCGCCGCAGATATCCGCGTACCGGTGAACAATTACCTCTGCACCGGGGTTCCGTTTTCTGATATAATCGACCTGTGCCTTGACTGCTGCGCAATTTTTCTGCGTCCCTCCCTGCAGAACAATGCGGCTGCCAAACCGCGGGATATTTGTATCCTGTACGACATAATTCCAGATATTGAGCGGCAGCACCAGGGCCAGCCCGGCCATGATCTCTTCATTTTTCCATCCAAGCTGCTGAAAATTAACCCGGTCCTGCTCCATGAATACCGCGCACCCGTAATTGAACGCTGGCGCACGCCTTGCTCTGAACGCGTATGAGGCATACTCCTCGATAGGAATATCGAACTGCTCGGCCATGGTCTGCAAAAAATAGCCGTTGCCCGCGCTGCACTGCGTATTAAGCTTGAAATCAACAACCCGTCCGTGCTTGAGAAACAGTACTTTGATATCCTGTCCCCCGACATCGCAGATAACATCGACATCGCCGTACATGCTCACCGATGCGCGCATGTGCGCGACTGTTTCGACCACGGCAGTATCAAAACGGAAAGCCTCCTGCAATATTGCCGATGCATAGCCGGTTACCGCAGTGCCGGCCAGCACAAGTGAGACCTCCCGCGTGCGGACCCACTGGTCAAGACCCCGGAGCATCTCCCGGATATCAATTATCGGATTGCCCCGCGAAAGGATATAATCCCGGTACAGCGGCGCGCCGGTTTCATCGATAAGAACAATTTTTGAGCTGGTCGATCCACCGTCAACTCCGAGCCAGGCGGTAATTTTTTCTCCCCGGGTCGGAGTCGCCGACTTGAATTCCGGAATTGCATAGCGTACCCTGAATGCTTCAGCCTCTTTCTCGGATCCGACCAGCCCGTTTCGGAACGAGCCGTTTTCCCCGAGTTTTGCAAACCGCTCGTGATAGATGTACGTATCGAGCCGTGCAGGCCCTTCGTAATGATATCCATTGCCGTTTGGGCCGTTTCCATGAAGCGCTTCAAGCATTTCCCGCGATTCTTTGCCGAAAATCACCGCGCCGATCGCGGCAAAAAAGTGTGCTGCTTCCGGCACGAAAATGGTTTTATCCAGTGAACCGGCCGGCGGCCCGTACTGATGGAGCGCCCATGTTTCCGGAATATGCGTGCGCCAGAGATCGGTCAACACCGGGAGATGCGCATGGGGACCGCCGAGAAGAAGTACCGGCGGGCGAAGGACATTTCCCTTGACCAGCACCTCGAGGTTTTGTTTGACAATTGCGGCGCAGAGCGATACGACGATCTCCTCGCGTGCAACACCGGTTTTCAGTAAACCAACCACATCGGTTTCTGCAAATACGCCGCATTTTGCCGCTATCGGGTGGATCGTTTTTCCCTCCGCACACACCCTTGACGCTTCAGGCATGGATATACCGATTTTCCCGAGGATCCTGTCGATTGTTGCTCCGGTACCACCTGCACATTTATCGTTCATAAACGATGAAACGGTTGTGTTTCCCGCGCTGTCGCGTTTCCAGATGATTACCTTGGCATCCTGGCCACCGAGCTCGATAACCGCGCCGGTTTCAGGATACATCCGCTCAACAGCAGAAATTACCGCATTAACTTCCTGAACGTATCGTGCATTAATATACGGCGCCAGCGTCCGCCCGCCGCTCCCGGTGACATACATACAAAGTACAGCATTGGGGTACGCGCTCTGTATCTCCTCAAGAAGCATAGCAACGATTTCAGGCTGTCGAGCATGATGACGGCCATAGACGCGGGAAAGCACCCTGCCGGGACCATCCATGACAACCGCTTTGACAGTCGTGGAGCCGATATCAATGCCCACGGAAAGCATACCGCGGAAATCAGATGAAATGTGAGCTAAATGTTCCAGTTTCATTGCAGGGTCGCTACTAATGCTTTTTCGGGCCTTTCACCGAATCATGCGCTGCAAAACCTGCTCTGCAGCGGCAGAAAAGCAGATTGTGAAATATACATTGATGCCATGAGTAAATCGAACAAAATCAGGAATTGCCGCTATAAAATTTTTTGAAAGCTATCCGGACAGCTCCCGGCATAAGCCCCTGCGTGTCCGGCGATCAGCAATACTGCGGTCCTCCATTGCCGTACCATACGTACAACCCGTTGCATCAGGAAAAATATTCTGCTGCAATTTATATTTAAAAATAGTAACTACACAGGTATGTAATGACTGTCATTCCGGCGAACCCCGGATTCGGTCCGGTTTTCGCCGGAATGACGACCGAAATGGTCCATAGTAACCTGAGTAGTTACTTTAAAATTATACAAACAGACTTTTGCTCCGGACTACACTTTTTACTGGATTGATTGCCAATGATGAAGTACAAAAAATCACACAAGCTGGAAAATGTGCTGTATGATATTCGCGGCCCGGTTTCACGCGAGGCCCACCGGCTGGAGGAAGAAGGTTATCATATTCTCAAGCTT
>WJKA01000236.1 GCA_014729375.1 Chitinivibrionales bacterium | reverse complement strand
GGGAATTTTTCCATACTAACTGGACCGGCACCGGCGGGGATGTTTCTGCCTCAACCTATGTCGTATAGAGCCGGACCCCTGAAACGTCCGTGGCAATTCATCATGGATTTCAATTATATCGCTTGATTGCGCTGCTGCACGGGAATAAGGCATAATCAGGGCCGCACGTGGTGAGAAGATGGGCCAATCGGTCGGGGCAGTGACACAGGCCGGTCGGTGCACAGTCGAAATCCTGCGGCGTAATATCCGTGACCACTGCCGCGCGCGAATTCAGAAGGAGCCGTGGCTTGCCTGGTGAAGATTGGATAAAGTAACGGGATAGTATATTGTTTAATTAGTACAGTATTTTTTTTCGACTGCTTGCGTGAAGTTTTCAATTCTCGTTCAGGTTCCCACAACACGTTCAATTTGCGCTACTCTGTTCTCATAGGTGTGCTCTGCAAGAATTCTTTTCCGTGCGGCCGCGCTGATTGCCGCGCGCGTGTCCGGATTATTCCGGTAAAAGTCACTCTTTTCTTTCAGGTCCTCAATTGTTGCATACCATATTGCCTCGCTGCCGATATCGAACAGTTCTGCAAGCTGCTGCTGCTTGTCCGAAAGAACAAAACTTCCGGACAGAGGTATATCAAACACCCGCTGGTTGACTGCTGCAGGCATCTGGCAACTGGTGATATTGATATTGACGGCTATTTTCCGGTAGACACTGCACAGTTCGGTTGCATAATCCATATCGGGGTGGGTCGGGACTGAGGTGCCGAATAAAGTGCGCCATCCCTGCGGATCGCCGAATGTTTCGATGCCCCTGTTCTGAAGGGCCCCTATGATATTTTTCCGTTTTTTCATGCTGGCGGTGTGAATTATATATGAACAGAGCCAGGTTATATTGCGCTCGTCTGCAAAGGGGAGTGCAATTACTTTTTTGTATGTCAATTCCTGAATGATGTGGGAAACTGAAAGATCCGGCCGGACAAGCAGCTTGTTTGAAAGCGTTTCCACCAGCGGGATAAGCGAATCATTCCACATGAATTTACTTTTAATATCATCCAGAAACCCGCCACTCATTGTGCTTCCGACAAACGCAAGATCTGTTGAAGGGGCGCCCGGGTTGTTTGGGGAGAACAGCGACGGATCGCCGGCCAGCGGAAGAAAATGCACCGAATCAAAACCGCACGACTGCAGAAAGGGAAGGCCGGCTTTTTCCCAGCAGAATGCGATCATCCCTGATGAGACAAACTGCTTTTTGCTCAGCAGGATCGGACGGGGATCGTCAACAAACCAGACAACGACCGGAATCCCTGATTTTTGCGCGTACCACGAAAGCATTCCTGTGCCGTCAAAGCCTTTCATGTTGACAGAGAGTATATAGCCGGGATGCTGCTGTTGAATAATGGTCTGGAGCATGGATTCATAGCCGGTGCTTTCGTGATGGTTTTCATAATGGAATAAAACGGGTGGATTGCCGTGTTTCCGCTCAAGCGCGCGGCGGAGCTCTTCCTGAAGGAAAAAAGTACCGTAGAGGAGCGCACACTTTCCTGCTGCATGCTGCGCGGATTTTGCGCTCCGGGGTGGCCCAAGGACCTTGCTCAGAATTGTGTCGTAAAAATCCCGGTGGATTGCAAATGAGGCCGGGTGTTTGATTATCTGCACTGTACCGGGATTGCGCTGCTCAAGGACCGACCGGACTGCCTGAATATTTTCCGGTGATGAGGTTTCCGATAGAGTGTAAAGAGTATCTGTGCGGTTATAAAACAAATTGTTGCGGCAGTGGTCGATACATTTGTCGTAAAAATCGACAAGTATTATTTGTGAAGACACGGAAATGCGGTCGATTGCATCTTTCAGATGCCAGCCCAAACCTGTGCCGGCAAAAATAATACTATCCCCCCAGAAATTGATTCCCGTAAAATGCGACGATTCGTCTTCAGGCTTTACCAGCGAGTGAACATGACGATATGAGTTATCGTCAGTTTTAATTTTTGCCGATACCTGCCCTGACTGGGCGGTGAATATTTCCAGCGTTCGTTGCATCCACTTTCCGCAATGTCTGTTGTTACCCGCTCATTATTTCATATCGAATATACTAATTATGGATGCATTCTGAACAGGAGCGATCGTGAATTCCGAATAAATTATTGTGGTAGTGTACCTGTGGAAATTCATCCGCACACCTGTATCATTTATGATAATACCGGCGCCCGGCAGCGTATCACTTCTGATAAAAAAGTAGTTGAAACCGGGATACACTTTCGTTGAACGAACGGAAACGCCGTTTCTGCTGTTGGCACAGGATTTGAAACTACAATTGCCAGGAATGGTAACCTGTTTCAAAGGAGGTTGTATGAAGGTATCACGGCGATCAATAAGCAAAGGTATTGTTACTGCAGGAAGTTTAATGCTTATAACACTGACCGGATGTTTATTTTCTCCCCGGAATCCGGTTTCTACCGAAGCGGCGAAGTTTTTTGCCGGTGAAGTTGCCGGTGCAAGTGCTGCATCGGATGATATCATCGCCGGCGGACCGGCAAAAAGTCTGGCCGTGTTGTCGGATACAATCAAGGCCGACTTGACGGTTGTGCCGTATTCCTATGATGAGGCCGTTGGCGGATATGTCCGTCAGGCGTCATTTACTACCTCGGAAGGTTATGAGCGCACGCGGCGGGACACGGTTATTTTCAAGGATGCATCGGCCGCGACGCTGCAGTATCCGACAATGGCAACGCTTTCATCGATCGAGCATGTACGACGGGTCGTGCATTCCAACGGCGGCCCGCAGGCCGATATTCGAATTAATACGACCATGGAGTTAACAAAAGGAGCAGACACAACCGGCGTCTGGAACGGCTCGCTGACCGGAACATACGATAATGAGCAGGTTGCGACCGGAACGATCGACAATGTTACCCGTATCTATACAAACGGTCACTGGCAGTTCCTGTCGTCGGGCACCATAGAAACCGATTTTCCAAACCGGGCCTATAGAATCGAATACAGCGGAAATAATCAGGCTATGGCCTGGATCACCAACAAGCGAAGAGACCGGGTTACCGAAGTATCGATAAGCGTGGATCCTGAGTAAACATTCAGGGGATTTCTGAATAAAGCGGTGGTTTATGATATGGCGGGGGCACAATGTGCTTCCGCTATTTCAGCGCTTCTGTTATTGTTTTTCCCATCTCCCGCATATCTTCCAGGTAATTATCAGGAAGCGGATTGATCGGTACGACGGCACAATCGAGCTGGCCGGCAATTGCTTGTGCGCTTTTTTGCGAAAACTGGGGCTGCACGAAAATAGCCTCGGGATTTTGCTCCTGCATTATATCAATAAGCCGGGCAAGGGCTTTTGCGCCCGGTTCTTTGCCGCCGGTTTCCACTGCAACCTGTTTAAGCCCGTACACATCTGCAAAGTAGCCGAATGAAGGGTGGAATACAAACAGGCTTGTTCCTCGAAAAGGGTCGAGGATTTCGTGAAGAAATTCATTGAGTGAATCCAGGTCACTGTGCAGTGCTTTCAGGGTGGAATCATACAGGTTTTTCCCGCCGGGATCTTCATTGACAAGCGCGTTTCTGATCGTTGCGGCCTGGGTTTTCATCAGAGGCGGGGAAAGCCAGATATGCGGATCTTTACCGGCATGATCGTGCATATCATGACCGGCCTTATCGTGCCCCTCGTGCCCGTGAGCATGCTGTGCCGTATCGATATCCCGCAGCATAATTCCTGTGCGTACATCGATAATTTTCAGGTCGGGCGCGGTATTTTTAATCTTTGGAATAAGGACGTCTTCGAATTCAGCGCCGGTTCGGAAAAAAAGTGCGGCATCGGATAATTTCGCCACTTGTCCTGGTGAGGGTGTGTAGCTGTGAGGACTCTGTCCCGGCCCGATAAGGACATGGATATCAAACCGGTCACCCGCAACGCGGCGGGCAATGTATTGATGCGGGAGAATGCTGACAAAGGCGATTTGCGGATTATATTTTTCCTTCGGCGCGCAACCAAAAAAGGAAATACCGGCAAGGACTATGCTCCAGTATTTCAGCAAAGCACTACATGAAATCCTCATGAAAAGCTCCTGTAATGTGTGTTGTATATTTTATTCCGTAACAGTATTCATGTTAATAATAATTTATGATATCCCCGCCGTGCCATTGATATTGACATTTATTAATATAATTGCTATATTTCCAAGGAAACCTGAGTAGCTGCACAAAAATGAATTATATATGAATCAAGTTGATTATGACAGAATCAGCGAAACGCTGAAAGCCCTTGCTCATCCGGTCCGTTTCAGGATCACGGCGGGAATTCTGAAAAATGAATGCTGCGTTGGCGAAATCCAGAATAGCGTCCGTCTGCCGCAATCAACCGTATCTCAGCATTTAGGTAAATTGAAAAGTGCCGGCATTATCAAGGAGCGGAAGGACGGGACTCGTCGATGCTATCGGGTAATAGACAAGCAGGCAAAACATATTATCAGGGCTATTGAAGGATAATAATTTTTTTCTTTTATATATATAAATATCTATATATATTAATTGGCAAATAAATGGCGTATGCTGGGGCTTGTGGCCCTGTTCTTTTCAGAAGGAGGGATCGTATGGCGCGAATTGCCGACCTTGTTTTGTGGGCTGTATTTTCGGCTGTTGCCGGCCTGTCCGGAATGACGACCGGTTTTACGCGTCCTGTCAACGTGCCGCCTGTCGAGTTGACATCCCCGGTCCGCGATGAGCGTTATCATGTCGGCGACACGCTGCATGTCAGGTGGCTTGTATATGACACCGCATATGATTGTATTCAGGTGCTCTTTACTAATAATGACGGTATTCTATGGACGCCACTCAATGCTCCGGCAACCTGTATTGTACCCGGCGATTCGTGCTGGCAGGATTTTGCATGGGCAATTCCAGATTCAGTTGATATTCTTGGCTCAACGCTGTCGAATGAATGCGAAATCTGTTTGAAAACACATGCACATGATGAAGTTATTGACCAGAGCGGACATTTCAGCATCCTGGATACGCAGTCACCGGCTACAAACAGGTTTGGCGCACGAGTGACTGCATCTGGAAATCAATTGCGTGAATTTCTCAAGCGGGCTGACGGCGGTCCGGGAGCAAAGATTGTGTTTGTAAACAACGATGAATTGCATTATATCGATTTTTCGGAATCATTTAATGATACACCGTCTGTTCATAGCATGGTCAACAGTACAGGAGGGGCCATTCCGGTTATTTCACCCGATGGGCGGCTTGTTACATTTGCATCGGGAGTAGACCATAATTGTCGCACCACTTCACCGAGTGCGATATGGGCATGCGAACTGATGGAAGATGCTGATCCTGTCAAAGTCACCGATTCAGGATATGTGCCGCGATTTATTTTGGATGCTGCATATCCAATTGTTATATATTCAACGTGCGGCATGCATCCACTGGACGAATATTGCACCTGGGACGGCTGTGGAAGGGTTGAAAAAAGGACATTTATAGGTGGCACAGTC
>WJKA01000235.1 GCA_014729375.1 Chitinivibrionales bacterium | reverse complement strand
TCATAGACTTCTGTGTAAATCCCTGTCAGCAAATCGCCGTCAACGCTTTTGCTCAAAGCATCGTAGATTTCGCTTTCGGTCGAGTAATCGAATGCACGGTATATATTCCGGTGAAGCGAGGCAAACAGTGCGCGTGCCTCTCCGGGCGAAGGCATAATCAGCGAGGACCCTTCCATATCAACACGGCTGTCGATAAAAAACAGCAGCGGAAGCCCCCCGGCAATGACACACAAAAGAATTATTGCTTTACGAATACTGGACATCGATTACCCAAAAGACGTTGCTGAAGTCCATTAAAAAATACATTAAAATGAAAAAGACCAGTATTTTTACCCGATTCAGGAATTCGCATGTTGCGGCTATGGCATACGGCTGCAGATCCATCGGGCAACAAATGGATCGGTTAGCACATATGAATGGTCTTTTTTTGCCACAACGCCTTTTCTTAACAACTGCTCAACTGTCCGGTGTAATGATGACTGTGCACCAAGGTAATATTTGCGTGCAATGTCCGAGGAAAACAGTGCGATATCCGTTTCTTGAGCGAGTACGCGAACAACTTTTCGCTGGTTACGGCTCAGAGAGTCCCATAACTCCTGAAAAGCGTGGTTTTCGAGATCAAGCGCCCCTTGTACAACCGGATCGATATCCTGTTCTGAAACAGCGCGTTTTGTATTGCACGTGTCCCAGATTTCACTGCATAACAGTTGCGTATAATAGGGGTGTCCCTTTGTAATATGGAGGATTTTTTTTATCGCCTGCTCATCGATTTTAAATCCGCCGGCTTTAAACTTCGCGGCGATATCTTTGCGCCACACCACATCGGACATGGCCCCGAGCTCGAACCGGGAGCCGAAATTATAAAAAGGCCTGCTCGTGGTACCGAACATCTCATTCATCAAATGCATCTTACTTCCCAGGAATGCATAAGCAACATGGCGGTGATGCTGGAAAGAAGAACGCATTTGCCGTTCAATAATCCCGCCCTTTTCCAGTGTCGCTATTTCCTGAAATTCATCAAAAATAACAGCGGCTTTTCTTTTATGCTTTGCGCAATAGCGTTCTATGCTTTCAAATAACTCCTTCAGCGTTTTTGTATTTCGAAGCGTAGTCAGGCTGGCTTCAATCTGGACTTCCGGTATTCCCGGCTGTGAATATACAAGCTTTGGTTTCAGCATCGGCAACAGCCAGTGTAGAAGCGATACAAGGGCAGATGCCGGTGATTTGAAAGCAGCAGCCAGTGCTTCGGCATAGTTTTTATAAAATTCATCAAGCGATGTAACCGTATAAAGATCAACATAAAAGCACAGAACCTTTTTCCGTTGAAGTCTGGACATGGTTTTTTTTATCAGAGATGTCTTTCCATATCGCCGGGGGGAAAAAAGGACGATGCTCTGCCCTCGTTCAAGGCTGGAGCTTATGCGGCCGATTTCTTCGCTTCGATTAACAAAAGCGGCGCCGTCAACAGCGCGGCCATAGTAAAACGGGTTATCCATACAATTCTCCTGCCCACAGGGAAACGGTATCGAACAAATGCATGTCAGATAATATAATTATCGCAAATGCGATTCGCAATTATGTTAATATTTATTTATCGGTTTTGCGAATCGCATTCTGGTAAAACTATCAGGTACACGCAGCGATCGCAAAGAAAAGCCCTCAATTTTCGTAACTACTCAAGTCCCTGTGGATGATTTCCGGCGTTATTCCGGCGAACCCGGACCTGGTCCGGGGCATTGCCGCTCGCGACCGTCACCGGCAGGCTTTGAAAAAACATGCAAGGAACTTTCGTATCACCTGCACGGGGGATCATGCCGAACCGGAGGCAGCGAGTTTTTTGCTGTAATCAGAAGCGGCGCAGGGCCAAAAAGCTCATTTGGAGAAGGACACATGGATTTAGGGGCGCCCACTGATGCATATCCGCTGAAAAGCCGCGAAAAACATTGACTTGCCGAACGTCTGTTTGTAAATTTATAGTATACTACGGCTGTTCTACAATCACTGCTCCGCCCGCGCCTTTGTCAGCCGCAGGATTTCGAGTCCTTTGCTGCAGGGAGATTTTCATGGCTGAACGAAAAAAAAACACGCATCCGGAATCTCATTTTGCTCCGGCCTCGCGCTTGTCTCCGGAAACATTGAAAAAGAACACCCGCTCGCTCATTGCCGATCCCATCATCGATATTGTACTCAAATCCGTAGGCGGTTTCGTCCTTATCCTCGACACGCACCGTCAGATAATAACGGCAAATCAGGCCGTGCTCGATGCATTACAGCTCAAAGAAAACGATCCACTCATCGGCCTTCGACCGGGCGAAGCTTTTAAATGTGAACATGCAACAGAAATGCCCTATGGTTGCGGAACATCCTTGTCATGTCAGGACTGCGGCGCTGTCCTGGCAATCCTTGCCGCTCAGAAAGAATTGAAACCGTCCAAAAACCAGTGCAGTCTGGCAATGGTCAGAAACGAAAAACTTGAATGCCGGGAATTCAAAGTGCATGTCAATCCCCTGGAACTGCACGGCAATACCGTCTATGTATTTGTTCTTGAAGACATCAGTTCCGAGTTCAGAAAAGCAGTGCTTGAGCGATCATTTCTCCACGACATGCGAAACACGATCGCAGGGCTGGCAGGATGGGGCGACATGCTTCCCATGGAAGACAATCCCCGGTTTGCCGCCAAAAAGATAGTGAGACTTTCAGAAATCCTTTCTAAAGAAATTGAAGACCATTATACGTTGCTTCTCGCCGAAAACGGCGACCTGGGAATTAAAACCAGAGTAGCAAAAGCAGGAAATATACTCGATTCGGCCGAATCAATTTTCTCCCGGCACAAGCTTGCAAAAAACAAAAACATAGTTTATAAACGCAACGACCGTGAAAAGGAATTTACCACCGACCAGGATTTACTTGTAAGAATAGTCACCAATATGATCAAAAACGCCCTTGAAGCAACACCTTCCGGTGGGACGGTAACCGTATGGTATGAAGAGCAGGACGAGCGGCCTGGATTCAAGGTCCACAACGAGGGTGAAATTCCGGAGCATGTGGCCCGCCGGATATTCCAGCGCTCGTTCAGCACGAAAACCAGAAAGGGACGCGGAATCGGCACCTACAGCATGAAACTTTTCGGGGAATATTATCTCAAAGGCAGCGTGGCTTTTACCACCTCGGCTTCGACAGGAACTATTTTCTCATTCCATTTTCCCTGGTATATTGAACCGACATAAAACCCCGACCCAATCCGGCCAATGGAGTATACGACCTTAGGC
>WJKA01000234.1 GCA_014729375.1 Chitinivibrionales bacterium | reverse complement strand
TTAACAAACCATTTTGTCAAAATCAACAGGGTAGGTCTTCACTACAAGCGATTTTGTAATTTCTGTAGAACAAAAGGGCTAAAAAAGCGTCAGAACGGAACTAAGCAAAGAAAAAAAGTTTTTACTGTCGAACTTGGGTTAATTTTGCCGCCCGAAAAGCTGTAAAAACAATATAATTCTGATTTCTCGAGATATTATCATTATATTACAAGCAAGTTCTGCAAAATGGGTAGAGGAGATGTTTTAATCGGTTAATCTTGAGGAGAGAATGAAATCAGGTAATATTCGAGGCCTTACAGGCAGATATAAAACCCTGTTGTTGCTGTTTCTGATTACTGCTGCTGCTTTTACCGCATATGTACCCGATTCCATGCCAAACGTGATCAACGCTGTACGGGATTGTAATGCAAATGGAAACGACAGTCAGGATGACACCGATGCCTTGAAACAGGCTGTTTCAAATGATGAGATCCGGTTCTGCTACATTCCAAATGGCATCTACCATGTTAATGATCGTCTTTTATGCGGCACAGAAAAGTTCAGCAGAAGAAAGATTCACGGCCAGAGCAGAGACGGTGTGATTATTAAACTGCAGGATAATTGCCCGGGATTTCAGGATACCGCCAATCCAAAGGCAGTGCTCAGTTTTGAAGGCGGATTTCCGGATCAGAATTTCCAGAATTATGTACAGGACCTTACGATCGATATTGGCAGGGGAAATCCGGGAGCTGTCGGCATTATGTTTCAGACTGTCAATTATGGTGCAGTGTACAATGTAACGATCAAATCCACCGATGCGAACTGGCGGGGATATATCGGCCTGGGACTTATATGGGGCAATATCGGTCCTGCAATGATCAAAAATGTTGAAGTTGACGGGTTCGAGTATGCAACAATGACCCGGAACGGGCTCAATCTGATGATTTTCGAGGACGTCGTTTTTAAGAACCAGCGAAAACAGGTTGTCGCTACACAGCAGGGGCTTCCTCTGATTTTCAGGAGGTTAACAAGCGAAAATAGTGTTCCTGTTTTTTACGGAAGGGGATTTCTCGGTTTTATTGACTGCAATTTCCTGGGCGGTTCCCCGACAAGTTATTGTATCAAGCGTGATTGGGATATCGACGGCCTCTATTTGCGCAATGTCACTTTTGAGGGTTATGGCAAAACGATTGATTTCGACGAACGGCCAGATATTCTGGAGAAAAAAATCATGGAATTCTGTTCCGATACGGTCCGCTCGATTTTCCCGTCGCAAAAATCAATGCTTCAACTGCCCGTCGAGGAGTTTCCAGACCTTTCATCAATCGGCTGGAATACGGCGGCGGATACGCGCAATTTCGATCCGGAGCCGAATGAGGGCACTGAAGTCAGTTTGCAGCAGATCATCGATGACGGGTATGAAACGATTCTGATAACATCACAACAGCATATCCATAGTCCGGTTATTGTTCGCAATAAGGTCAGGCGGATTGTCGGTGTGGGGGGTGCACCGCGCCTGATGACTTGGTATGATGTCAAGACCGGCGCCGAACCTATGTTCCGCATTGAAGACGGACAGTCTGATACGGTCGTATTCGAGAATCTGGAGTTCGGCGGGCTCGACGGCGGCAATGAGTATGTCTTTGAACATGCATCGACACGGACGCTCGTTCTGAAAGATGTCGGCGGCAATGAATACCGGAACACGGTTTCCGGCGGAAAAGTGTTCATGCAGAATGTTTCAATGTCAACCATGCAGTTCCACGGTCAGCAGGCCTGGCTGCGGCAGATTAATCCTGAGAAAGACTATAATCCCAAGATACTCAATGACGGCGGCAGCTTATGGATTTTCGGAATCAAAACCGAGGATGAAGGCACCATTATCAAAACGGTAAACCACGGTAAAACAGAAGTCATCGGTTCCATGTTTTATATCGGGCAGCATACCGTTCCCAATCAGCCCTGTTTCTGGAACGAAGAGTCGCAGTTTTCCGCATGCTGCATTGAAATCAGGGGCCATTATGATATATATGTGCATGAAAAGCGGGATGGTGTTCTGGGCAATTTTACGCCGTATGCGCAATTTTATTCCGGGCATACTGCCAATGTGCAAGCTATGACATTGCCCGACTCATTTCTGAACACTAATCCGACAGTGCGCCTCAGCCGGAAAAACGGTCAAATCCGCTATACGCCAGGGAACATGGCCAACTGCATGCTTCGCATCTATTCACCGCTCGGGGCTGTGGTTTCCTCGTGCAGGATCGATGATTTGTCCCGCTGCGTATTCCCGTTCGTCGCCATCGCATCGGGAGCATATATACTTCACATAAAGGCAGATGCCGATGGTGCTGTGGCAAAGGGCGTAGTGGTCAAGTGAAAAGAGGGCTGAGACAACAAGGAAAGCAATGTTATAATAAAGAGTATCTTTCTTTGTGCACTATCGCAACCGTTGTCCCCGCTTAACAGCTTCCGGAACACACTCGTCTGACGCTCCCCTGTTCAAAAATCTATTTTGATTTATTACACTGTCTCTACCCGGGGAGTACACATGGAACAGAAAACAGTTACGGTCAAAGGTCCTGGCAACAAAGAAATCGGCTGCAGATGTACCATGGTCCATACACTGGTAATCGGCAGCGGGGCCGCAGGCCTGAATACCGCGCTGCAGCTTCGGCGAAACGGTATTGAGGATATCTGTATTGTCACCGAAGGTTTTGACAAGGGGACTTCAATCAACACGGGAAGCGACAAGCAGACCTACTACAAGCTCGGTATGTGCGGTGCACAGGAGGATTCCCCTTTTGAGCTGGCAAAATCATATTTGGAAGGCGGTTCCATGCACGGCGACCTTGCGCTTGTTGAAGCGAGTGTGTCGCCGCGTGCATTTGTAAACCTTGTAAGCCTTGGCGTGCCGTTTCCCCGCGACAGGTATGGCCAGTTTGCCGGGTATAAGACCGATCATGATCCCCGCCGGAGAGCGACATCCGTGGGCCCGTACACGTCACGGGAGATGTGCCGCGCATTGATCGCGGAAATCAGACGCCTGCAGGTGCCGGTTTTTGAAAACCGCGTTGTTGTCAAGCTTTTGACAATGACAGAACACGGGGAGAGGCGGGCTGCCGGCGCACTCGCTGTGCATTGTACGGATACAAGCATTTCAGATGCCTCCGCACCGGTTGAAATCTATTGTGCCGAGAATACCGTTTTTGCGACCGGCGGTCCCGGCGGTATCTATAAAACAAGCGTGTATCCCGGGGTGCATACCGGCGGGATCGGGCTCGCGCTCATGGAAGGTGCACTTGCGCAGAACCTTCCGGAATCGCAATTCGGTCTGGCATCGACTGGATTCAGGTGGAACGTTTCCGGCACGTTCATGCAGGTAGTACCCCGGTTTATCAGCACAGGTCCGGACGGTGCCTGTGACCGGCAGGAATTCCTGCTACCGTATTTTGCCACACCGGGCGAGATGAACAGCATGATATTTCTCAAAGGATATCAGTGGCCGTTCGATTCGCGCAAGGTAATCGGCGGCTCCTCGATTATCGATATCCTCGTGTATATCGAGACCGCAGTGAAAGGACGTCGTGTTTTTCTGGATTTCACCTGCGATGCTGATGTATTCGATTTTAATGATTTGAGTTTTGCCGCGTATGAGTACCTTGACAAC
>WJKA01000233.1 GCA_014729375.1 Chitinivibrionales bacterium | reverse complement strand
TGCTTTCCTGCAAACTGGTCCGGCAGAGGCTGTTTGTATCACCGGGCTTGTTTCGGAGGCGCTGGATACAGATTCATCCTGCAGCCCGAAATAAATATCGGGCGTTGAGCTGAACCACCAGGAGTTGATTTTTACCGGCGTTTGTATCTTGGGAGTCTCGGTCATATCCATTGCTATAAGCTGATGTGATGCTGCGAGCCGGTGCCAGATGAACCAGTCGTTTTCAGCAAGTTGTTCATAAACACCCCTGGCTTCATCATTCCGGCCTAGTTTGTGAAGGCATCGGGCCGACCAGTAGCGCGCGGCCCTGCGGTACGAATAATATTTTTTCATATGCCTGAACAGGGGCAATGCTTTTTCGTAGTCTTCATTCAAATAATAAATCCACGCTTCCATCCATTTCATTTGTGAACGTTTCCGGGAGAGTATTTCCCTGAATTCATTCAGGGTTTCCAGCGCTTTATCATATTTCCGGTCATGGCAATATGCCCAGATAATCTCATGCGGTGCGCGATGTGCATATTTTGGATTATCAAATGATTCGGCAATGTGTCGAAATGCAGCAATGGCATCGTCTGTCGCGCCTGCCCGCAATCTGCTTCGCGCAATATACCACCGGCATTTCCGGAGCATTTTTTTATCGCTGCTTTTCCTGATTACAGTTTGAAAAAGAGAATCGGCAATTCCGTATTGCTGCAGGCGATAGAATGCGTATGCCTGATTGAAAGTAAGCCAGCAGTCGAATGGGCCGCCGGCACCTACAGTATTCTCGCGGCGCCTTTCACCGGCCAGCTTGATTACACGGGGATATTCCTGGATTCCCCTCAGTTGCACGATATATGATTTGAATGCATTTTTGTCGGAGGGAACATAACGAATGTTTTTTGTGGCCAGTTCCTCAAGACGTGCGCGGCATTGCTGATGCATCTGTATGGCAGAGCCATCGAGCAATAATTTCGTGAGTACGGCTGCTTCGCTTTTATGCCATTTAATATCCCGGTAGCAGCAGGCCTTGATCCAGTGCAGATCTTTTTTGAACCCGGAAAAGCGATAATCGAGTTGCTCGAGCGAGTCTTTGAGGCTGTCGATTGTTTTCCGGACAGCCCATGCCCGACCGAGATTCAGCCGGCACCGCATGGAACCGAGCAAAGCCCGGGGTAATAAATTGCTGTTTGGATAGTTTTCAAGGATTTTTTCATAACTGTATAATGCTTTGGTATACTCTTTCTGACTCATCCGGATCCCTGCAAGGATAAAGCGCAAATGGTCGCTGATTGTTGTATATCCGGGCATTGCTTTTTTGATGAAATCTGCTGCTTTGGAATATTTCTGCAGCTCAATGCAGCATAGAGCTGCCATCAAATGGGAACGGGAATAATAACTCCGGGCGGCTTTTCTGACTGCCAGTGTGTCGAAATACCGGAGGGCCTCTTCCCATTTTTCGTTGCCGTATGCAATGACAGCCTGCCTGAAGACACTGTCTATGCACCGGCGGGATGGGTTCGCGGGCAGGGAAAACGTGATTTCAGGGTTTTTTTTCTCTTTTTTTTGAACCAGGCTGTCTGTCCCGGCATCGTTTTGCCTATGCGAAGAGAATGATTGTATCCGGTGGCCGTTGGGGCCGGTCGGCATGGCCCATAAATATGCCGCGGCCAGACCTACCGCTATTTTGACCAGGCAAATGGAATTCTTGATAAAAGTTTTATCCACTACTATGAATCCGTCGTTATCAGAAAAAGCTATAACAAATTCCCCTGCGTTTATTCCATATGTCGATAAACGAATGACCGTACCGGGATTCTTTATCTGGTGCTTTCACTCCAAAAAGTACTTAATTATACCACCAACCGGGAAAAATTCCAAGCGAAAAATTATTGATTTTTTTCAACTCCGGGAAGAAGATTGTGGCAGGGTTCAAAACACCGCGGGTGAATGCAGGAAAATCAATCCATACAGCGATTGAATGTCAGTTAAAAGAATCGTATGCTGTTTATTAACCCGATAATTGCGATACATAAGTACAATGATTCAATGGTAAAAAGATTACGCCGGCCTTTATTGTGCTCATGTCGTGACTGGCTTTTCTCCGGAGTGTGGTGTCTGGTCGCCGGCGGATGCAGCCGGGACTGTACCGGGGTCACCATGAACCGCTTATAACCCTTGCCCGGTATTCGTTGCGATATATCACCTGTCAGCATGGCGGAAATAAGAGAAAGAAACTTGCGATATATATGCAATAAAGTCCGAACAAAATAATTCCTTTAGTCCTGGTAAGCGAATAGCCGATGCGGAGCAGGATGAGCATGGTACCGACAATGACAAACATTGACGGAAACATGAAATAAATTTCTTTTTTCCCCACGGTGAGGTCGTTTGCCAGCGATGAGGCTCCGGCGACCCAGCAGATATTCATAATGTCCGCACCGATGATATTTCCTACCGCCACCGCGCCTTCATTTTTTCGGGCGGCGGTTATGCATGTCGCAACTTCCGGTATCGATGTTCCCAGGGCAACAAGGGTCAGTGATAGAACCGATTCGGGAATGCGAAACGACAGGGCAATGGTTGTAGCCGATGTTACGATATATTCGCTTGCGAATGCAATGCCTGCCAGGCTGATAACAAACAGCAGGATTAGTTTCGGAAGGTGCATAGAGGCTGCCGGCGGGCAGTTGTCAATTACAAGGTCGTCTTTAAGCCTGCCTTTTTTATGCAGGCGGAAAAGGAGATACATATAGCTGATAAACAGCGCAACCAGTACGGTTCCCTCGTGCCGCTGGAGGGAGTAGTCCCATGCGACAAAGAGAAATGCCAGGATTTCGATGAACACCAGAAATATTCCCGATGTTTTCAGGACTGCGGGCATAACGGCAATCGGCGCTGCGCTGAATACGCCTGCCAGGGCAAGTGCAAGTCCGTCGTCGCAGATTACCGATCCGATCGCGTTGCCGAGGGCCATTTCCGGCTTGCCGTCGAGCGCAGCAGTCAGAGAAACGCCGAGTTCAGGGGCCGTGGTCGCAAGCGAGACCAGTACAATCCCGATTACAAGGCGTGGAATCCTGAATTTTTTGGCCAGCCCAACCGATGCATCAACAAAAATGTCGGCACATTTTGCAAGCACGCCAAAAGAAATGATCAGGGTCAGCCATGCAAGGTACATGTTGTTTTGGATGGCGGTCTCGATTGCCTGCATATATATCCTTTAATATCGGTTGCCCGCATAAAGACAGAGAAAAATACGAAATTGGACATGCACAATGATTGAAAAATTTCTTTCCGGTGCAATTATTATTTTTCTCGCGGATTTTTTTTCAAAAATCACGTGCGTGAAAACAGTATGGGACGGGAATGGATTACACTGGAACAGCGGGGATTGAGTATGACATTGCTTGATGATTTACAATGGCGCGGGATGGTGCAGGAACATACGCCCGGTGCGGAAAAGCTGCTTGAAAAAGGGCCGGTAGTGTTGTATGCCGGTTTTGATCCAACGGCATCATCGTTGCAACTGGGCAATCTCGTGCCGATAATGCTGCTGCTCCATTTTCAGCGCCGCGGGCATAAGCCGATCGCCCTTGTCGGCGGAGCTACCGGCATGATTGGTGATCCATCGGGAAAATCCGCTGAGCGGGTATTGCTGTCTCCTGATGATGTGCAGAAAAATCTGGCGGGATTCAAAAAGCAGCTCGAAAAAATTCTCGACTTCGATTGCGGTGGGTCAAGCGCTGAAATCATGAATAATTATGACTGGTTCAAATCATTCGGATATATCGATTTTCTCCGCGATGCAGGCAAGCACCTGACAATAAATTATATGACAGCCAAAGAGTCGGTGAAACAGCGCATGGAAACGGGGTTGTCCTACACCGAATTCTCCTACCAGCTTCTGCAGGCATACGATTTTGTCTGGCTCCATAAAAACAAAAACTGCACCTTTCAGGTAGGCGGTTCCGACCAGTGGGGGAATATGACCTCGGGGACTGAGCTGGTGCGGAGAATGCTCGGGAAAGAGGCACATGCACTGACCTGTCCATTGTTGACAAAAGCGGATGGCGCCAAGTTCGGGAAGACCGCAGCCGGAGAGAAAATATGGCTTGATCCAAAGATGACCTCACCGTACAAATTCTATCAGTTCTGGCTTAATGCTGCAGACGATGATGCTGCACAGTTTATCAGAATATTTACCCTGCTTCCACGTGAAGAAATAGAACACATCGAGAAACGCCACGCAGAGGCGCCGCACAAACGGGTGCTGCAGAAGGCCGTGGCAAAGGATATTACCTGCCGGGTGCATTCGGAAGACGATTATAAGGCTGCAGTTGATGCATCAGAGGTGCTTTTCGGCAAAGGAACAACCGGGGCGCTTAAAAAACTTTCTGAAAGGGATTTTTTGAGCATGTTTGACGGTGTTCCGAAAAGCACAATTGCAAAAAGCCTCCTGGAAAGCGGCACGCCGGTAATCGATCTGCTTGCCGTGCACACCCGTATTTTTCAGTCCAAAGGGGAAGCCCGCCGAATGCTCGCCGGCGGAGGTGTGAGTATCAATAAACAAAAAATAATCGATATCGATACGAAAATATCAACCGGACATCTTCTTAACAAACGGTACATTCTCGTTCAGAGAGGCAAAAAAAATTATTATGTGATAATTGCAGAATAAAAGCGCTCCATTGATATGTCCAACCGGCACCGTATTAATAAAATACTGCTCTAAAACAGGCCCTTTTTCTTTTTTGCTTTCTGGTTTTCGTAGTGAAGAATCGGGTCGCATTTCCCGGGATATTTTTCAGTTACCTTATCGGTACAGCCGCCCGGACCCAGTTTGTCGCAATTCAGGCATACATTTTTATACCATTCATCGGTAATTCCGGCAGGCTTGTTACCTTTTTTGCCGGTTCCCGAGCCGAGATTGTCGAGCTTATTAACGATGTTCTGCGCAGCCTGCGCTACCTGCTGGACCTGGTTCTGCGGCATTCTGGATGCAAGAATCTGAACGTAGACCTGTAAGGCTTCCGATATAAGTGATTTCTCTTCAGAAGAAAGCGACATACTTACCTCTATTCAAATAGCTGGTTATATGGTACAATTAATTGCTGCTTTATTTATCTACTGTTAAAATAATATTTTTCCATATGATGATAATTATACAGAGGTGCCGGTTAACGAGGATCAAGGTGGTTGTTTTTTGAATAAAATTTTATTTGTTTGTACGGGCAATATGTGCAGAAGCCCGATGGCTGAAGTGATTTTGCGTGAAAAATGGAAAATGCTCGGGCGAAATGATCTGTTTGTTTCATCAACAGGCATATATGCTCATAAAAACCATCCTGCGGCAAAGCACGCCATAGAAGTGTGCCGGGAAAATGAGATCGATCTTTCGAACCACCGCACCAGGCCGGTAGAGCCCAAGGAGCTTATTGCGGCAGACCTGATTTTTACCATGGAGAAGGTTCAGAAGGAGTATTTGAACCTTTTTTTCCCTGCGGTCAATGACAGGGTTTTCATGCTCGGCGCAGCGTGGAACGGACCGGAGAAAAAAAAGAATAATATTCCCGACCCTATGGGAGGGGCACTAAAAGATTTCAGAAAATCATTTAAAGCCGTTGACAGTCATATCGAACGGATTCTGCCCTATCTTCAGGAACGCTTTGTACAGCGTGAACAATGAATGGAAAAAAACTGAATCCACGATTGTTTATGCCAGGAACAGCTCGCTGAAATCGCCTGGTAAAGCCTGCTGGTTCCGTCCCCTGGTTTCACACCAGATGCCGTCCGCCGTCAATATACAGGACCTGCCCGGTGACGTATGAATTATTGACACAATATTCGAGTGCCAAATGAAGGGATTGTATCGGACCGGTTTTTTTCAGAGGGATATGCTGTTTAAGGCGTTCGAATTCCCGCCGGCTGTTGCCCGGGGCCGGAAGCATGGCTCCGGGAGCAATGGCATTGACTCTGAAAGCCGGGGCAAACGTGCATTCAAGCTGCGCGGTGATATCTTCCAGAAAGCGTTTTGACAAACGGTAATTCTGGAATGCTGCATTATGGCGGTAAATATTGGCATCGGTTATATTAATAATCCAGCCTTTTTTGAACGAGGTGCAGAATGCATGTGCCAGTTCAAGCGGGATTAATGTGTTAACCCTGAGCAGGTGATTGAAATGGTCGAGTGTTCTGAGGTCACCTTTGTTGAAAATGGATGCATTGTTGATGAGGCCGTCAAGTCGACCGAATTTCGATGCGGCTTCTGCTGTCAGAAGGGCGGGATTGTCCCGCAGATCCGACTTGATATACTGGATTCTGTTTGCAAAGCGAGTGTTTCGTTTTATCCATTTCTCTGCTTCGGTTTTATCGCTCCGGTAATGAAGGACAACGGCATAGTTCATATCCAGGCATTTTTTTGCCATTTCCAGACCGAGTCTTTTGGTTCCGGCAGTTATCAGAACGGTACGGGGTTTCGGGGGCATGATAAATCCTTTGCAAAATTAAATGAGTAATGCTGGAGCTGAAAAAAACATGGCATGTGTGCTTTTCACAAAATACTATTCGTTGTACCTGCATTTTGAATATTGTATACTAAAGGTGTTGAAAACGGAATGTTTCATTACTCTTTTTTT
The DNA here is from genome assembly GCA_014729375.1 of Chitinivibrionales bacterium. Taxonomy (GTDB): domain Bacteria; phylum Fibrobacterota; class Chitinivibrionia; order Chitinivibrionales; family WJKA01; genus WJKA01. The sequence continues at coordinate 2,840 of WJKA01000233.1, read as the reverse complement.
TCAAAATTTTCCAGCGGCGTGTGCGACAAGCCATGCCTGTATCTGTCCCACAAATATTGATGAACATTGAACAGTGCCTTCTGGAAAAGTATAACAATCGTTCCCTGGGCGTGATTACAGTGGGAGAATCTGTTGCCCGGAGTGGAAAAGAGCACTTGTGGGACGAATGTCCGGCGCGCAGTCCTGATACTATAGTCATTCATTATACTAGTGCAGTGAATGTCTTGCCGGGGGATCCGTATAATTTTGAGCGGATTGTGCAGATTTTTTGTGAGTATCAGGTAAGCAGTCATTATTTGATTACCAGGGAAGGGGCGGTAATTCAGCTTGTACCCGAGGAGCATGCTGCCTGGCATAGTGGCGGAAGCATTATGCCCGCGCCGGATAATCGCCGGCGGGTAAATGATTTTTCAGTGGGGATTGAGCTTGTCGGCGGTGAGCAAGACCGGTTTGACGATGCTCAGTATGAGTCATTGCAGGAGCTTATTGATACTGTTGAGCTGGGCCGGGGAGGGGCATGCAAGCTTGTCGGGCATGAGGATGTTGCAGGAGAGCGTGCCGTGAAAATCGGACTTCGAACCATACCCAAGTATGATCCGGGGCCGCAGTTTGATTGGCACAGAATCCGTCAGCCGCGATTCGGGTATCATATTTGCTGAATAATGTCAATGAAAAATAAGTGCTTGAATTATAATATCTTGAAAATGCGATAAGCAATGAAACATATTATTAGTCTGTAACAGGAAAATACAGATTTAATAAAAAATTAACCGTGTAAGTAATCCTTCAGGTGTATCATTAATTAAAGGAGGGCTGTTAATGCGTAAGTTCCATGTAATATTTGCTATCGGGTGTATAATTTTGGGCAGCGTGGAGTCATGGAGCGACGAGACCCTTGATAAATTGATCAGAGGAAAAAAGTATAAGGAAGCGATTGAGTATGCTGATCAGAACATAGCCCCGCCGAGTCGCACCGCGGATGTCTGGGTAAAAATCGCCCATGCCAATGAGAAGCTCGGGCTTACCGAGAAGGCGCTGGCATGTTACCTTGTGTCATCGCGGGTCAATCCAAAGCATTACGAATCATTTCTCGGCGCAGCCCGTATTTACAACATTCTTGGACAGCATGAGAATGCTTTGGCTAATGCAAAAAAAGCGCTTGAGTTGAATTTTACCGGAGAGGCAAGCTGGGAATATGCCAATGCCTGCATAAAGCTCGATCGTTCGGCTGAAGCGAAAAAGGCGCTGGAAAAGGTTATTGAAACCGATCCCGGTAATATTGTCGCCAACCGCGAACTCGGGAACATTTATTTTGACGACAAGGAATACAGCAAAGCAATACCGCTACTGCGGAAGGCATTTGATAAGAAAGCCGATGCCGATGTTGCGTACAGGATCGGGAAATGCTATCTGGAAACAGGGAACACCAGTTCAGCAGTCGAATTCCTGAACAAGACACTGAAAGAAAAGCCCGGTTTGCATCAGGCGCGTCTGGATCTCGCCAGAACGTATTTCAAGATGAGATCATACAAAGATGCAGTTGAACAATACGAAAAATCAATCGACAGAGCAAAAAGCGAGGCACGCGACCGCTATTATCTGGCGGTAGCGAAAGAAAAATCCGGCGACTCCGGGGGAGCGTACAAAGCGTATCTTGCTGCGGTAAAAGCGTTCGGTGCCGACCGTTCGACCGAAGCATTGAAAGCACGCTTAACCGTTGCGAAAGCCCAGTTGAAGAAAAAGCAGTACCAGCAGGCGCTCGGTCATCTTAAATTTATCAACATGGCCGATAAAGAAGACAAAATTGTTCCTGATATTTATTTCCTGCTTGCCGATGCGCATGAAGGGCTCAAGCAGATTGACGATGCTATTGCGAGTCTGGAAAAAGCTATCAAGAAAGACAGCAAGAATATCGAAGCGTACGCGCGACTTGCAGACCTCTACAAAAGAGCAAACAACCAGACGAAAGCAAAAGAAACCTACGAAAAAATGATCAGTCTGAGTCCCGATGATCCCAATGTGTATCTCATTCTGGGGAATTATAATCTCAAAGCAAAACAGTACAGCAAGGCTATGGAGCTTTTCCAGAAAAGTAATCTTCTGAAAAAAAGCGGCGCCGCGCTTGAGGGCATTGCCGTAGCTTCATCGAAACTGAACAAATGGGATCGCGCGCTGGATGCTGCCGAGTCTGCAATCAGAATGGACCCAGCCCTTCAGGATGCACGAATCGTTCTGGCAGATGCACTTCTGAAAAATAAAAATTACGCGGGAGCAATCCAGCATTTCGAAAAACTTGCGAGCAAAAATCCGGGAAATATCGAGTACTGGAGAAAACTGGCAACCTGCTATGAAAAAACCCAGAAAAAAGACAAGCTCGCAAAAGCCGATAAAAAAATTGCCGAGCTTGATGCAAAAGATGTGCCCTCCCGGATGCGATACGGCGCGTATCTCCTTGCGAAAAAAAACGATAAAGATGCTCTTGAAATCTATGAGGAACTGGCAAAGCTTGCGCCGAAAAATGCTGAAGTTTTCAAAAACCTGTATCAGATATCGCAACGTCTCGGCGATAATACAAAAGCCCTTACCTATGTTAATAAATATCTTGCACTGAATCCGGAAGATGCGGAAGCATTCAGAGACAAAGGGGATTTTCTGTATGAGAAAAAGGACCTTGATGGTGCTCTGGCTGCATATCGGCGGGCGCTGAAGCTTAATCCCGGTATTTCGGGTTTCTATGCCCGGTATGCCGAGATTGTTATCGCAAAAGGGCAGCATGATGAAGCGATCAGGGCGATTAAGGGAAAAATTAAAAACGGCAATGCCACGGTCGATGATTATAC
>WJKA01000232.1 GCA_014729375.1 Chitinivibrionales bacterium | reverse complement strand
GGGTTTATGTGGCGGGTGAATAACGACGGCACGGATGCAGTCCAGATTCCGGGAACTTACTATTGGCATGGGCGGGCAAGTCTTGCTACATACCGGCCGGATGATGAATATGCGTTTTATGTCGAAGGCCATAGATTTTACAAAGTAGATATCGATGGGAACAAAGAAACGGTACATAACGATCCGCAGAAGAACTATATAGGGGAATTCGCGATCAGTTCCGACGGTACCCGGATAGCTGCGCGCAGCTCTGAAGGCTATGATGTCGAGCATTTGTACATGATTGAAGTCGGCGGAAGCCGGGATGGGTATGATTCCCATTGTCAGTCGAGCATTACTCCTGATGGTCAGTATCTGAGTGCGAACGCCGGGAGCCATGACAGATTTAATGTATACAGGTGGAGCAATTCCGGGTCTGTTTATAAATCAGTCAGGGAAAATGACGACGGAATCAACAGCGGCCGTTTTGCCGCCAACAGCGACGAACATATCGTTTATACATCCGATAAGAACAGCTATATTGCGGTCATGAATATCAATACCGGCGAGACAGAAATATTCGTCCGGAACCAGGGCTGGGGCGGTCTTTTTTACGGCGCGCACCCTGATTTCTGGCTCGGCGATCTTCCTGACGGACAGGTAAAGGCCAAATCAGTTCCGTATGCAAAGCTTGCGGAAAAAACGGGGCCGGCGAAAGAATGTCGCGTATATGGGCTGAACGGCACCTTTATCGGCATATTTTCTTCAAGTCAACAAACAACCGGGAACGCGCACACCTTCAATCATAGCGTATATATTGTGCAGGATGCTTCTGGAACGAAAGCAATGGTGCGCACACCTGTAATCAGAAAATAGGCGGTGATATGAGGCTGACGGTTAAAAAAAAGCAACGGGTCGTTACCTGCTGCGCTTTATTTGTTGTTATCTGCACCACGGCCGCAGGAATAGTGAATCTGAAATTCCGCTCCGGCAATTTGCCCGAAGCACGGCTTTGCATTGTTCCCTGGAAAAGTATCGGCGGATGCGGTGTCGGCGGGGGAAGCGCGACCGGCGGTGCAAGTGTCCGGTGGATCGGTCGCGGCGCGCCGGGGGCATTGCTCGATATGGAAATGCGCCTGGGAAAGTCGGTGATAAACGCAACAGGCGGCGGAATGGCCTCACGAAATTATACCACTATTCCTTTGACGTTTGGCTTTCATCCGCATATAATGGATCTTACCCTGAGCATGCCACTTCAGTGGAAAGAAGAAATCACGAGCGAAAGTTCTGAAAAAAAGATCGCCGGAATCGGTGATATTTCCTTTTCGCTTGCAAAAGGGCTCGGCATGGAAGGCCAGTTGCAGGTCCAATGGGGCTTGACGCTGCCCACCGGACGTGCCGATATATACGATCTCGGGCATCAGCTTGTCGTATCGGATATGCAGCTCGGGTCCGGCGTATTCGGGACCAATCTGGCTGTTGACTATACAATAACGCGGGAATGGGGTATGGTAATGGTGGGAGGGACCTATTCCACAGCCCTGCTTTATTTGAGCACAACCGAAACAACGTGGGATTATGAGCTCGAACGAGCCGAGTCGGTCCGGAAAAAGCTTGCCTGGGCCCGCGATAAAACATTCAGCTATATCAATGACAAGGAGGTGCGCCGGAGCGACATGATTGATATTCATGCATATTTAGGCATAAAACGGGAATACACAATGCACTCGTTCGGCATTACGCCGTCAGTACCGATTGCCCCGGATGACGGCAGCTATGTGCTCAGTGAAAATGTCAGTACGTTCGCTTTTTCCCCCGCACTCGGCGATGACGCTGCTGTCAAGACCGAAAAACAGGCTCTTGATTCGCTGTACCGTTTTATCGACAGCGATACCGGTGATGTATGGTACCCTGCCGACGATACGCTTTCGTACGCGGTCCATAAAGCAGACACTGAATGGGTTGCCGAGAAAAAAGTTACAAAGAAAGACAAGGAGCTGGCCACCTGTACATTCAGCTACGCAATGGAAATATCCAATAGCGGTATTCCATTTCCCATACTCCTCTATCTTTCCCTTCCGCTGGTCTTTGATACTGAAGACAAAGTCGGATTTAGCGGATACAGTGTCGGAATTGGACTGAAATATATGCTGTTTTAACTATGGCTTACAGTAAAGCATTATTTGTGCTGATTGTATCAAAAATAAAATATGAAGCAATCACTGATACTGTTGCTTATGGTATCCTGCATGATGTTCATGTCGGTATCGGGATGCATAGTGGAGAAATCGGTTTATTCGCGTCCATCGGCTGAGGTGCAGTCACCGCCGCCAGAGCCGTTCAAAGAACTCACCCTGCCCCTGCCTTCGGGTATAACAGTCACCGGGTGGGAATGTACACGCGCGCAGGTTTCCGATACCAGTCCCGCCATCGTGTATTTCCACGGCAACGCGGAAAACCTTCACACAATGCACCTGTCCGGCCAGTTCGCTCTGTTGTCAACACTCCGGGCGCACTATGTTGCGATCGATTATCCGGGGTATGGACGGAGCACGGGAAAGCCGTCGGAAAAAAGCCTTGCACAGGCATGTACCGCGGTTGCGCAATGGATGAACAAACGATATCCGCAAAGCCCGCTGATCCTCTGCGGATGGTCGCTTGGTGCGGCTGCGGCAATCGGCTGTGCAGCGGAAAATGCGGATATTGTTGACGGGTTAATTGTTATAAGCGGATGGACTTCGCTGCACGATGTCGCGTCGCAGTTCTATCCGGCATGGCTTGTCGGGCTGCTGTTGCGCGACAGGTATAATTCGCTGGAAACCATACAAAGGACCACCTGCCCGGTGCTTGTTATTCACGGTGGAAACGACCGGTTGATCCCGTTTGCGCAGGGAGAAAGGCTCGCTGAATCCGTTCCGGGGTGCCGGTTCATTCAGATCAGAAACCGGGGACATAACGACCTGTTGTCGGATTCGAATGTGTGGACGGCTATTGGCGAATTTATTCGGACTGTGCAGAGTGCAGGAATTAAACCGAACAATACCGATACCCTTCCCATCGTCGAGTGAATTGGTGCATTCCGCACTCGATGGGAAAGCCCGGTTGGATTCCGGGAATGAATTAAGCTATTTTCAGACTGATATACCCGGATAGTTGGCCAGGCATGCTTTCCCTGTCAGGACAAACAGAAAATATGCTTGATATTTCCAATATTCATAACCTGTTTTTTTGCGATTATATTGATACTGATACAGTGCGCTTTTCACCGGCAGAGTCGCGTCATATCCATTCTGTATTGAGAAACGGGGAGGATGATTTTATTTATGCTACCGACGGAAATGGTATTATTTTAAAAATCCGGCTTGACTCTGTCTCGAAAAGCGGATCAGCGGGACATATTCTTGACCGGTGGAACAGCGCGCCGGTTACTCCGGAGATTGTATGCTGCGCAGGATTGCCGGATAAAGATCATTTTGAGAATATGGTCGGGGACCTTGCCGCACTCGGTGTAACATCGATTGTCCCGCTTGAATGTGAACATTGCCGGAAGGGCTGGTGGCGTTCTGGATGGGAGAAGCACACTGAGCGTTGCAGAAAGAAAATGATTGCCGGTATCAAACAATCGCTTAATCCTTGGTTACCGGAGCTTGCCGCTCCGGTGGCTGTATACGATTTACCCGGTAGCGCTGGTACGCTTGTGCTGTGCGGCGATGCCGGAGGGGAAGCTGTTCGTTCTTTGCAGAGCAAAATTGGGGCTTCACAAAAGGTGACATGCGTTGTCGGACCGCCGGGTGGGTTTACAAAAAAAGAGGCAGCGATTCTTGCAGCCAGGGATGCGCACTTTGTTGCTCTGACCGGAAACAGGCTTCGTACCGAGCTTGCAGCAGTAGTGCTGTGTTTTACGATAAAACTGTTTTGTGAATAATTTCAGCAGGATTCAGGAACAGTATGGTAGTTGAAACAATTGACAAAAAAAGCTGCAAAGTGTTTCGAATCAGACAGGGGACATTTGTTGACGGCGATCTTAATGAGATACGTGATATTGTAGCAGATCATTTGCGCAGAGGGGCGCGGAAAGTAGCCTTGTCATTCAATGATGAGGCCTATCCATATTCAAAGCTTATCTCTCTGATCGTGAAATGCGATTCGCTCGCAAAAAAAACGAATTCAGAGCTTGTTATTATCCAGCCCAATGCTGATTTTGCCGATGTGCTTGCCGGTACAAATCTTACTGCAATTGTAAAACTTCTTGCCTCTGAAAACGATCTGTAACAAGGTTCGTTTAATTCAATTTCAATCTTTTTGCTGCAGAGCATGAAAATATCGGGCAGAGAAAATTTCGCAAATTAAACGAATAAATATCATTAAAGCAAGTATAAGTGCCGGTCGGTTCGGTGGAGTGCTTATCTCGTGTAAAAATAAATATATCAGATATTTACAATAAAGTAATATTGCCATGATATATTATTCTGCTGTTTAAGCATTGCTTTGAAAATAGGTTTGTATAATAGTAATAAATAATTGAAAATAAATGAGATATAAAAATATATAGTATTCTATTGACTTTTATTCAAATTTTGCGTATAATTATTAATAATTAAGCGATTAACTTATTTTTTTAGGCGTATCTATGCAGCCCGAAATTCCCGAAAAACCGTTTCTCAAGGCATCTGAAGTTGCACGGATATTCAATGTTAACCATTCTACCGTATTTTTATGGGTGAAAAAAGGAATCATTCGGCCGCATAAAACACTTGGAGGAAATTTCCGGTTCGCACGGGAGCATATTGTAAGACTCTGGGGAAAAAAAGGACAGTCTAAAAATCCAAAAGCCAGGCCTAAAGGTGGGCGAAACAAGAAAGAAATGTATGTTTCGATCAAACTTGATGATGATACCGATATCACCTATCATTCCGCAAAAATTACCGATCTGAGCTCACATGGTGTCGCCCTTGTTATTGATGATAGCAATGGTCTGACAGACCGGTTTTCAAACAATGAAGTTAAAGAAGTAACTGTAATGAACTATCTGAATCCGCTTTTCAAAGAAAAATTAAGCGGCACTGTCAATCATTATCAAGTCACAGAAGACGGTAATGTTGCGGTTGGAATAAATTTTCGATAAATAATCCCTCCGACTCCGGCATTAAATTATTCTTTCAAACGGTATTTGTACAGCTCGGGTACCTCTGCTGAACTGCGCGTATACTATTTTTCTACGCATGGGTGGTTGGATGCCTGTTTTCATGATTGAATTTTTTCTGTGAAAGCCCGGAATTATGGTTGTGCGAGACAGTCTGGTTGCATTCCTGGATAAGTATCTTGAAATCGACTCGATCCCTGATTCCAGTTGGAACGGACTTCAGATTGAAGGCTCATCGCGCGTTCGCAAAATAATGTGTGCGGTAGACAGCGGTATGGAAACATTCACAGCCGGAATGGAGTCGGGTGCGGATTTTATCATCGTTCACCATGGTTTATTCTGGAAAAAGGCGCACCCACGGATCACGGGGTTTGCAAAAGAGCGAATTGATATTC
>WJKA01000231.1 GCA_014729375.1 Chitinivibrionales bacterium | reverse complement strand
GCCTAAGTCGGCCCGCCGACCCGCCATTACCGACCGGGCACTCAGGCCGATCACGCAGATAGATGATTCAAGGAAACAGCGACAAGCTTTCGACGCTCTGATACGAAGTGAATGCTAGTCTGATGTCACCGGGCACTTTAAAACCGGCCACTAATGGGCACTTCAAAACCGGCCAGTGATTTTCACATTATTGTGCAATTTATCCTTAATCCTTGCAAGTTCATGCCTGTTTTTTCTTTTGTTGTTGATTTTTTAAGCGATAGCTTTTGCCTGTAATCGTTATGAATACGGCCTTGTGGAGGAATCTGTCGAGGATTGCTGTTGCTGCTGGTACGTCTCCGATCAGTTTTCCCCAGTCCTCGATAGGCCTGTTTGTTGTCATGATGGTTGAGCGGTTTTCGTAGCGGCGCATGATCACCTCGAAGAGGTACTCGCCGGAGCGTTTGGGCAGTTGCTTCATCCCCATGTCGTCGATAATGAGGAGATCTGGCTTGAGGTACTTTTTGAGGACCCTGTGCGCCCCGTCGTTCTCGTCTTCCCGCATGAAGTCCCGGACTACGTCGAAGATCGATCTGTACAACACGGTGTGTCCCGCCTTGATGGCTTGGTATCCCAGGGCCTGCACCAGGTGCGACTTCCCGGTTCCCGGCGGCCCGAGGATTAGTACGTCCTGAGCATTTCGGATGTACTTCCCTGCGGCCAGGTCGTGGAACTGCTTCCTCTTGATCGTGTTGTTGAATTGCCAGTCGAAGTCTTCCAGGGTTTTGTTCTCCCTGAATGCCGCGGCTTTCACCCGCCGGTTGATCAGCCTTTCCGTCCTGACTTCCAACTCGTCTTGCAGGACCAGCTCCAGGAACTCTTCGTGAGAGAGTCTGTTCCCGGAGGCCTCTTGCAGCCTCACCTCCATGGCCTGGGCCATACCGGAGAGCCGCAGTCTCTTCATCGCTTGCTGCACCGAATCTTTCATCTTGCTCCTCCTTTTTTGTAATGGGCAGAAGGGCCGTTTCGGACCTTCGAACCATGTAAACCTCTCCGCACATCCGGCGAAGACCTGTCAAGGCTGGTTGCGGAGGGCTTAGAAGACCTTGAGTCTGAAAGCCCCGGCAACCATGAGCGAAGCGAGCTTGGCCTTGACCGACCGAAGCGGGTGTGCGAACCCATCACTGATCCTCCTTGAAAGCGTCCCGGACCAGTTGTTCATATTCACTGAGCGACCGGATAATGGGATGCTCGTCCATGAACTCGAACTCCTCCTGCCTGGGGGCCTGCTGTTTTATCAGCTCGCGCACCGCGCGCAGGTTGAAACTCCGGTGAGACCAGGCCGTCTCGCAGGCTCTCTCAATCTCTATCCACGAATGGCGGTTGGCGAGGTTGAGAAGCCCCAGCAGCACCCGTACGGCTTCGACTCCCCGCTTCTTGACCACGGCCTCGGACCACCTCGCGGCATGAGGGCCGATGCGTTCGATGCGCTTCAGATAATAAGCCGTTCCGCGCTCCACGCCCGATATCTTCTCTTCAACGATGTGACGCCTGTGAGTTTTGAACCGGCCCGGCTCGGCCTTGGCATGGATCGCCACCTGCTCCATGCGCTGGTTGAAGACGCGGACCACCCGGCCGTCCCATCTCACCCACACCTTGAGGCCCAGGTACTCGGGCGGGACCGAATAATAGGACTTATCGACCTCGACGTGGCCGTCGCGATGCACCGTGCGCTCGGCTTCATGGAAGAAGGGAAAGCGGTCGGGAGGCAGCGGCTGCAAGGCCGGGCGTTCAATCTCCTCGAACAGCTTGCCCACTTGTCGGCGGGTGGTGCCGTGGATGCGGGTGTCCGCGATCTTGCTCTCCCATTCAAGCAGATAGCTGTTGTGTTCGGCCAGGCTCGGGAAGGTCCGGCCCTTCAAGCCGTTGTCCTTGACGTAGCCGACTCCGCGCTCCACCTTGCCCTTGTGACGCGGGGTGTATGGACGATGGGGAAGCACGGTCGTGCCGTAGTGAGCGGCGAAGGCCCGAATCTTGGGGTTCATCTCGGGATCGTACCAGTCGGCCCGGTTAACCGCGGCTTTCAGATTGTCGATGATAACAATGCGGACAACGCCGCCGAAGTGGTGGAACGAGTTTTCCATAACCCGGATGAAGTTTTCGGTGCTTTGCCGGAACACCGCTTCCGAGTAGGCCTTCCGGGAATGGGACAAGACAACCCGAAGGACGTGGGGGCGGCGGCGTTTGCCGGAGCCGTCATCAATAAAAGCTCCGGTCCCGAAATCCACCTGGGCCTCCTCGCCGGGATCGCACTCAATCCGCCGGAAGGGGAGTTGGTTCGAGGAGCGAAGCCCTCGGGTGAAGCGCTTGACGCTGTCGTAGCCGCCCTCGAAACCGTGATCGGCCACCAGGTCCTGCCAGATGCGTTGAGCGCTGAGGCCTTGGTCCAAACCGTCGGTGATGAACTCCCGGAATGGTTCGCACAGGCTTTTTCGGGTCGGTGACCCGGCGGGCACTTTTGGCCGGTTTTGAATTCCCTCGGCCTCGCGAACGT
>WJKA01000230.1 GCA_014729375.1 Chitinivibrionales bacterium | reverse complement strand
TTTCCTCAACAAGACTGTATACCCGTTCTCCTATATCCATGTAATTGCGGTCGATTTTCCGGTTTGCAGCCATCTCTTCAATTTTAAGTTTACCGATTTTGGTATACTCCTCAATCTTTTCCATCGACATTGCAGCACTGTCTTTAAAGCCTTTTTTAATTTTTTCCCACATGCTGTCAGCTTCCATCAGTTCCTCCTTTTCTGGGTTGAAAAAATTCCGGGGATCCGGTGTATATCGTTTTAAACATAATATATGATACTTTTAAGCTCCAAAAAAGCCAATATAAAATATTTTTGTATATTTTATGGAATTCTGGCCAGAGAATCGGTTGCATGATCAGGGCATCGGCAGGTTATATACTATATTATTCTTGTCCAATTATCCTTCCGACAATTATTTTACATGGTTTTTGCGGCCGGGCCGCGCAATTTGTATGCAGAGAATAATTTTTCACCGTTCATTTATGGATCTGGTGCATGTTTGAGGAAATATCAGGCAGGTTTGACTCTATATTCAAGAAGCTCAAATCCCGGGGGCGTCTTACCGACGAGAACATCGCTGATGCGATGCGGGATGTCAAACGAGCGCTTTTAGAGGCCGATGTCAATTTCCGGGTGGTAAAAAAATTTGTCTCCGGAGTTGAGCAGAAAGCGATCGGTACCGAGGCGCTTCGCGGAGTATCGCCCGGACAACAGTTTGTGAAACTTGTTAACGACGAGTTGACGCGGCTTATGGGCGGCGAGGTCAAACCGGTAAAATTTCATACCAACCGATTGAACACGATAATCATGGCCGGCCTGCAGGGATCGGGTAAAACAACATCATGTGCAAAACTGGCGCTTCATTTCCGGAAACAGGGACACAAACCGGTCCTCGTTGCCTGCGACATCTACCGGGCAGCCGCAATCGACCAGCTCGAATCACTGGGGAAATCACTGAATATTCCTACATTCGCCGACCGGGAAAACACGCCCCTGGAAATTGCACGGGAAGCGTTGCATTATGCAAAAAACGAGGGGTATACTCTGGCGATATTCGACACCGCCGGACGGCTGCACATCGATGAACAAATGATGGAAGAGCTGGGGGGCCTGTGCAAAGAAATCAAGCCTGATGAAATATTCTTTGTTGCCGACGCCATGACCGGACAGGATGCAGTCAACGCTGCATCCGAGTTTCATAAAGTCACCAATTTCTCCGGAGTGCTGCTCTCTAAAATGGATGGTGACGCGCGCGGGGGCGCTGCATTATCCATTCTCGATGTTACCGGGGTGCCTGTCCGATTTGTCGGGGTGGGCGAAAAACCCGACGGTCTTGAGGTTTTTCATCCGGAACGAACGGCATCACGAATTCTTGGAATGGGAGATATTGTCTCCCTTGTGGAAAAAGCCCAGGAATCCTTTGATCTCGACAAAAGCAGGAAGCTTGAAAAAAAGCTCCGCAAAAATGCTTTCACGCTCCAGGATTTTCTCGACCAGCTTCATCAAATCAAAAAAATGGGCTCCATGGGAGACCTGCTTTCGATGATACCGGGAGTCGGCAATCGAATAAACGATGCTGAAATCGATAATAATGCACTCACAAGAATTGAAGCGATAATCTGCTCAATGACAAAACAGGAACGAAACAAACCATCAATAATTGACGGCCGCCGGAAACGCAGGATTTCTTCGGGAAGCGGCACGACAGTCCAGGAAGTCAACCGCTTTCTCAAGCAATTCGACTCGATGAAATCGATGATGAAACGCATGAATAAAATCAGCTCAAGGCAGGGACAGAGCGCAGCAATCAGGAATTTAATATCATAGCACTATGAAAGAAATAATTTTAATACCTTATCCAAGGAGAATAATGTGGCAGTAAAAATTCGCTTAGCCCGGCAGGGCAGAAAAGGTCTTGTCAGATACCGCATTGTCGCAGCCGACAGCGCGATGAAACGGGACGGGCGTTTTCTTGAAACGCTGGGGACCTATAATCCTGAAGCAAGCCCCAAGGAATTCGAATTGAAAACGAACAGGATTTCGTACTGGGTAAAACAGGGCGCGCAGCCGACGGCCACAGTCAGAAGCTTGCTGAAACAGGACCATTTTTACGACAAAATGGAGGCATTGGAACGAGGTCTGGAACCAGACACGCTGAATCTTGAACGGAAACCCGAGCGCAAGCGCAAGCCAAAAAACAGAAACAAAAAAAACGCGAGTGAATAATGCCGGCGTCCCGGGGTCGCGACCGCAATGACGACTTGACGGCAATCGGTCGCATTCGCAAACCTGTCGGGCTCAAGGGGCGGTGTGCAGTTACCGCATACGGCAAAACACTCGAAAGGCTTCCGTTGCCCTGCCCGGTGATTATCAGTTCAGAGCGCCGGGTAAATTTGAATGCAACAATCACAAATATTTCCGGAAATCAAAAAGGGTTTTCCTGCGCATTCAGGGAATATGAAGATATTGAACATGTCGAGCCTTTAAGAAATGCGGTACTGTGTGTCCATGACAGCCAATTGCCCGAGCTTGCGGATGATGAATATTATCACTTTGAACTGGAAGGAATGAGCATTATATCCGCTACAGACGGGCATAGTATCGGAACAGTTAAAGAGGTATTCAATTATCCGGCATCGGACGGCTTAGAAATAGAAAAACCCGATAAGTCATCGGTGCTGATACCAGTGACAAAGGAAACGGTCAAAGCAGTTAACAAAAACGAGAAAACAATCGTTGTGGACGATTTATTGCTCGACGAGCTGCTTTAGGAGCAGATACATTTGTAATGATCTTTGAAATAGTTACGCTCTTTCCAACACTGTTTGACGGCATTTTCGGTGACAGCATACTCAAGCGGGCACTGGAAAAAAAGGCAATCTCGGTTCATCTGCAGGATATCCGGCGTTTTGCTCAAGACCGTCATAAAACAGCCGATGATTATCCGTATGGAGGGAGCGCTGGTATGGTACTGAAGCCTGAACCGCTGGCCGGGGCAATACGATCGAGCAAAAAGAAACTTGAGGCGCATTCCCCGTCGGTCATATTTTTTACGCCGCAGGGAGAGCGATTAACTCATGACGTATGCCGGGAATTCTCGCGCAAGGAAGCGGTTATTCTGGTGTGCGGCCGATACAAAGGAATAGATCAGCGCATACGCGATGCGTATATTGACCGTGAAATTTCAATCGGCGATTATGTGCTTTCAGGAGGTGAAATTCCTGCAATGGTGTTTATCGACGCAGTGACCAGGCTGATTCCCGGAGTTCTGGGAAACGAAAACAGTCCCAAAGAGGACTCGTTTTATGATTGAATACTTGGAATGCCACTTTATACGCGGCCTGAGGAATTTGAAGGAATGAAAGTTCCGGAGGTGCTGCTCAGCGGCAACCACGCAAAAATCAGACAATGGCAGGAAACTCAGGCCCGGGACCTGACCTGGAAAAGAAGGACAGACCTTGTAAGCAGGTATGAAAAAGAAAAAAACCATATCAGATAAAAATGAAAACATACATTTAACAACAGGAGGAACCAGGTGCAGGAAACATTAAAAAAAGTCGAAAAAGAATACACGCAGGCAAACTGGCCCGACTTTGATTCCGGCGATACAATTCGAGTCTCCATGCGGATTCGTGAAGGAAACAAGGAACGGGTTCAGATGTTTCAGGGGACCTGTATTCAGCGCCGGGGAAGCGGCACGGGAAAAACATTCACCGTCAGAAAATCATCCGGCGGGGTCTATATTGAGAAAATATTCCCCCTCTATTCGCCGCTTATTACGGATATCAAAGTTCTTATGCGCGGCAAAACCCGACGGGCCAAGCTTTATTATCTCAGAGGAAGAACCGGCAAAGCTACAAGGATTAAAGAAGATAAATAAATTCTTTTCAATACTATTTCTTGAATGTATTATTAAGAGGAGGTAAATTTTATCTTCTCTTTTTATTTTATTTC
>WJKA01000229.1 GCA_014729375.1 Chitinivibrionales bacterium | reverse complement strand
GTTGATAACATGTTAACAAGTCCTTCTTCAGATTCGCTTCCACAAACAGCCTGGGAACGGTGCCTTGGCCTTATTGAAGACAAAATCGGGCAATCAAGCTTTGAAACATGGTTCAGAACCATCAGGCTTGCCTCACCTGTCGACGGCCATGTTACGATACAGGTTCCCAACAGGTTTTTTGCAGATTTTATCGAGGAGCATTTCGGGCGGGTAATAGCCGAATCGCTCAATCAGAGCGAGATTGCCTGCAAAACGCTCCATTTTGAACCGATTGAGAAAGACTGGAAAATAATCGAGCCGCTCTCCAATACTATAAAAGAAGGAAAAGAAAAGGCGGTCCGGAAAACGGTTGAAAAACGCGGGTTGTTTCATCAAAATTATTCATTTGATAAATTTATCGTGGGCGATAACAATCGAATGGCCCACGCGGCATCTCTTGCCGTGGCTGAAGCACCTGGAAAAACGACATTTAATCCGCTTATTATTCACGGAAGCACCGGGCTTGGAAAAACCCACCTTCTCCAGGCAATCGGGCAGTTTGCTCAGAAAGAATGCACTGCAGAAAATGCCGTGTATCTTACCAGTGAAGAATTTACCACACAATATATCAGCTATGTAATTGAAAAAAAAGATTCTACTTCTTTTTACAAGCGTTTTCGAGACACCGACCTTCTTCTAATCGACGATATCCATTTTTTCAGCGGCAAGCACGGCACGCAAAAGGAATTTTTTCGCATTTTCAATAAACTTTTGTTGGAAAACAAGCAAATCGTTTTATCCTCAGACCGCCCTCCGGACAAAATCCCTGATATGATGAAGCATATTATTAATCGATTTCTTGGCGGTCTTATAACCGATATCCAGCCGCCGAATTTCGAGACACGCATGGCAATTCTCCGCAAAAAAGCCGAAATTGACGGCATGTCTATCCCGAACAATGTTATCGAGTATATTGCAAATCATGTTACTTCCAATGTCCGCGAACTTGAAGGGATTCTCATCAAACTCCTTGCATCATCATCGTTTACCGGGCGTGATATTACACTTGATGTTACCCGGGAAATCTGCGGAGATATTTTTACTCAGAAAAATGAGCCGATTTCAATTCAGTTTATTCAGCAGCGTGTGGCAAAAGAATTTTCCTGCAGCATCAACCAGCTTACGGCCCATTCCCGCAAGCGAGAGGTCTCGCTTCCGCGCTATATTGCAATGTACCTGTGCAAAAAATGGACCCGCCAGTCACTCCGTTCAATTGGTTTCGCTTTTTCCGGCAGAGATTATTCCACGGTTATTCATGCATGCAAAAAGGTTGAAAAGCTTCTGGCGGACAACGGTAATGTTAAGAAGCGGGTGTCCGGTATCGAAGAATATCTTCAATCGATTTCCTGAACATACTCTGCGGGAAAAGCACCACCAGCAGCATGTTCAGCCGCGTGCACGGGCATTAAAATACCCTGCTGCCTCGTCAATATTTTCAAATACTTTTATTTTTTTATGTAAATTAGTGATTTTCAAAAGGTTTGCAATAAGATAATTGGCCTGCACAAGTACCAGGTCTCCGGCCCCATCTTCGGCCTGGGATTTGATTGAAACCAGGGCGGCCAGTCCGATACTGCTTAAATATGTCGTTTCGCTCATATCCAGAATGATCTTTTTTTTTCCCTGCTCAATCAGTTCCGCAAGCCGCATACGGAAGAGAGGGACATGCTCCTGTAACACGGAACCGTCAACAGAAACCACTGTCAGGTCGCGATCTTCATGCAGCTTGATTTTCATCACATCCCCCGATCGGTAGTACAGAGTCGTCGAAAATACCAATCCCGTGGCCGTTTATTCTTTCTCATATCCTTCCAGCCCTTTGCCAAGCAACTGGAGGAACACCTGGATAATTTCAGCATCAAACTGAGTGCCGCTGTTTTTCTTCAGCTCTTCAATTGCCTCGCTCGTTGAAAGCCGGCGTCGATACTCCCGATCGGTTGTCATGGCATCCCAGGCATCGACAATCGCAAGGATCCGCGCACCCAGCGGTATTTCTCTTCCTTTCAAGCCGTGCGGATATCCGGTCCCGTCAATGTGTTCATGATGGTGCAATACGATGGGTATTTCTTTTTCCAGAAATTTGACATCTTTTAGAATACTGACACCGATTACCGGATGTTTTTTCAGCATATCAAATTCATCATCGGTAAGATGATCTTTTTTTGTTAATATTTCATGACTGATACCGATTTTGCCTATATCGTGGAGCAAACCGGCATATTTGATAATTTCTATTTCTTTTTCGGACAATTTCATTTCTCTGGAGAGCTGAACCGCATACATGGAAACATCCTTTGAGTGCTCCTGCGTGTAATGGTCCTTGGCATCGATAGCGCGAACAAGAGCATTCGTGGATTCCATATAGGTTGCCCGGATATCGGTTGAAAGCCGCATGAATTCGCTTTTCAGCCCTTCAATGCCGAGATGGTCGAGGGAATCCTTGACTTCCTCGCCTTCAACATTTTTCCACAGCCGGATCAGATTACGACCGTCACGCTTGGCCCAGTACATGGCCGAATCGGCACGATCGATTAATTCCTGCTTACTCTTGACTTCACTGCGATATTCAACAACGCCGATACTGACCGTAACGTGGATTGAGTTTTCACCATTTGTAAAATTATGGTTATCGATTGACTTATGAAGTTTGGTTGCATACCGCATGGCGTCGTCGGCATTGACACTGGCGACGATCATGAACTCTTCACCGCCGTATCTGCCGCAAATATCGACCTCGCGGGACCCTTTTTTTATCAGTGATGCAATTTCTCTGAGAACAAAATCGCCGAACTGGTGCCCGTAGGTATCATTAACCGATTTAAAATGGTCGATATCAATCAGCATACAGGAAAGTGCAGTCCCATACCGTTTGGCCCGCTTATACTCGAAATCGAACCGTTCCTGAATGAAACGGTGGTTATAAAGACCGGTAAGGCCGTCGGTGATTGAAAGCTCGACCAGCTCCTTGTTCTTTCTATCAAGCTCTTCCATGAGGACTTTTTCCGATGCCAAAGCGAATTTCAGTTCGGTGAGCATACGCTGCCGCTCGATTGCATAGCGGATCGACCGGGCAATAAGGCCTGCATCGAAATTCCCCCGCACCAGATAGTCCTGCGCACCGCACTGAATAGCCTTGAGTGCTGTATTCTGATCATCATCGGCCGCCACAACGATAATAGGAACATCAACAGTCCTGCTGTGAACATCGATAAACGTATCAAAACCTTTACTCTCCGATAACATCAGATCTAGGAGGATTACATCGGATGAATGGTCGGTCAGGTACCCTATTGCATCGTCAAGCTTTTCTTTTTTTGTCACCGCAAAATGCACGTCGGGAATCGTGGCAAGCATATCGGAAATCATTTTTTGCTGCACGTAATTATCTTCAATAAGAAGAACACTGATTACCTGGTCGGGAAGCGATGGTTTCATATAGTATGGAGCTGATACGCAGACAGTGATAAATGTATTTTAATATGGAATCCTTGCATACAGTATAGTAATTTTACCAATTTTCTGTAACGAAAGTCAAAGAATTGTTTGTATAATTCAGATTGCATGAACCCGATACGTTACCAGATTTTTTCCGCAATCGTTTTTCTGGCCGGTCTATCCTGCAGCCGTCAGGTGCGGACCATTCCTCCTGAAGCTACTGTTGAGAAGGTAATTGAAGATTCGAGTTCGATAACGATAGCGGAACGAAAACTTAACAGTGTGACAATCCGGATAAAAAACCTGCGTAAACTATCACACAAAAAAGGCATCAGTTCCCTTGAAACAATGGAAGCCGACCGGATCATCGACGAAATAAAAAGCCTTCCCCGGAAACATCCGTCGGAAATTCTTTTAACCAAGCTGGAGCTTGCTGCGGTTTTGTATGAACTCGGTATAACCAAGCACCGGTGTGCAAATCGTGAAGATGAGAATCTGGAATTACGCGGGGAACTGAACAAGCTTCGGCGCATAATCTCGGACCTTGAAGAAATGCGGTAAAAAAAAGCCCCGTATCCGAAGATACGGGGCATATTTAAACCCGGCAGCTACCTACTCTCCCGCACAGTTTCCCATACAGTACCATCGGCGTAACAAGGCTTAACTTCCGTGTTCGAAATGGGAACGGGTGTGACCCTTGTGCTGTGACCACCAGGAAATATTTCCGTTGACATTTGTATTGTTTGTGAAGTACATAAATCGAGGAAACGTAAATAAAAAAAAGTGCCAAGCCACACGGAAAATTAGTATCACTCGGCTGAACGCATTACTGCGCGTACACCTGTGACCTATCGACCTTGTGGTCTTCAAGGATCCTTCAGGGAGGTTATACCCCACGGGATATCTAATCTTGAGGTCGGCTTCCCGCTTAGATGCTTTCAGCGGTTATCCGTTCCATACATGGCTACCCAGCAGTGCTTCTGGCGAAACAACTGGTACACCAGAGGTATGTCCGCTTCGGTCCTCTCGTACTAGAAGCAGCTCCTCTCAAATATCCAACGCCCACAGCGGATAGGGACCGAACTGTCTCACGACGTTCTGAACCCAGCTCGCGTGCCGCTTTAATTGGCGAACAGCCAAACCCTTGGGACCTTCTCCAGCCCCAGGATGCGACGAGCCGACATCGAGGTGCCAAACCTCGCCGTCGATGTGAACTCTCGGGCGAGATAAGCCTGTTATCCCCGGAGTACCTTTTATCCTTTTAGCGATGGCCCTTCCATTCGGAACCGTCGGATCACTAAGC
>WJKA01000022.1 GCA_014729375.1 Chitinivibrionales bacterium | reverse complement strand
ACTTTGCCCTCTGAAAGATACCTCAACGGAAATTTCATAATCGCCGGCGGCGGCAGATGCGGGTACACTCAACCGAAAACCTCCTCCCGGATTTACCGTCGCAGGCTTGCCCTCAACCACGACCGTTGCTTTGGCCGGAAAAACCTTTCCAGCCACAACCACCTGTGAGCCGGGACGGAAAATGCTCCCTTGTGATGGTGAATTGAGGGTGAGACGCATGGCTGTTTTATCGGCAGAATCTTCATCGTCTTCTGCCCTGGAAGTATCGGCCTGCGCTGTCGTGTCTTCAGTTGTTTCAACCGTATCTTCATCTGCAAACGAGGTGTCTGTTTCCGTATCGACCGTTTCACTTTCTGCTGATGCCGTATCGGATGCCGCGGTATCAGCCGCCGCCGTATCGGCATCTGCCGAGTCCGGCGCGGTCGTGTCCGCAACAGCGGTCGTATCGGTTTGTTCTCCGGAAGCAGGCTCAGGCTCGGTCAATTTGACTATTTTTACCGTTTTCTGTCCCGACACAACCGAGGTCATCTGATTCGCACCAACTTCAGCTCCAGACCGTCCGCCTTTGGGGACCACATACACTTTCCCTTCATAAACACGCACATCGGTTTTCTGCCCGTCGACTTCAAAACCGACTTTTGTTCCCCGTATTGACGCGGTAGCGGTCGGCGTCTCAAATTCAAATTTCGATTTTGTATTTGTCAGTTTTTTGATATTAGACATGACATTACCGGTCATTATCCTGATTTTTGTCGACTGTGCTCCTTCTTTCCTCTGTGTTAAATCGGCGAGTTCGACTGTTGAATTTTCGTTCAGCGTAATCTGTGAACCATCGAGCAACTCAAGCTCTACCATCGATTCAACAAATGTCCGGATTGCATCAGACTGTTTTAATTTCATACGCGGCCGCGCCGGAAGCCATTTTGGGCCCGCTCCGCGCCGGATTTTTACTGTACCGACAATATTTTTTATCGTGCTGCGGCCAGCCTGAGTTTGAGCGTTTCCGATAAATACATGCACGAAACACAGCAATAAGGTTGTTCTGCACAATGTTCTCAGACGCATCAGGTCCTCCTTGTTATTTTATCCCGGACAGGAACTATCTGTGGATCGCCTGCCGCATAATTATTTTTTAAGAATTGCAGCATGCAATTTACCCGACAGGAAATTTATTGTTGCATGCCGGGAAATACCCAGAACACCTAAAAATTCTACCACAAAAGAAAAATGAGGTCAATCCTTTTATTTATGAGGAACTTATGAAAAAAACGCACCGTGCGTCCGTCGAATTTATCCATGATTACAAAACCCTGGATTATCCTGAAAACCGTTTGCGGCACATCGCCGGAGAAATTTACAAAAAAGAACGCATCCCGCAGATGAAAGCTGTTACGGTTATCCTCTGCTCCAGCTACAAAATCAAGAAATTGAATGCAAGCTACCGGAACACCGATCGTGCCACCGATGTACTTGCGTTTCCATTCGACGACACCGATTTTTTAGGAGAAATTTATATATCGCTCCAGCGCTGCAAATCTCAGGCATCCCGGTTTCGCATCTCATACTCTGATGAAATTATCAGGGTTTTTGTCCACGGAATGTTTCACCTTCTCGGATTCACTCATGAAACCAAAGACACACGGCAACTCATGGAGCAGCACGAAAGCAAATATTGTTGCCTTTGACGGCCGGTCTGATGTATAATTGTATAGAAAGAGGAGATGCCGTTCAAAGATGCGGCAAAAAACAACTCATGTAACAATACCCTTCTCATGCACAGAGTATTAAGCAGACCCATACTTAAGCTGCCGATATAGCGGTTTCAGACCTTTGTGTATCCCGGCCGGTGGAATGATTGATCTCATGTAAACTGTGAAAGGAGAATTTGTTGGAAGTACCCTTGCCGTACTGTATAATCGGCATCCTGATTTGCTTCGCTGTTTCAGCGTTTTTTTCAGTCGTTAAAATCATTTTTTCAGCAACCGATAAGCAGGCCATTGACGCAGATGATGATCATCTCCGGTCCCTGGTATCGAAAATTGAATCTATCAAAGAAAACCGGGACATGCTTATCGCCACGGTATCAACAGGAAAAACATTTGCAAACACCGGTTTTGTGCTCTTCTGCTTCTGCCTCACCAGCACGGCTGCTGGCGACCTCTGCGGGGCTTCCCGGCTCGGCATAGCATTTGGTGTATCGGTTACTGTTCTCAGCCTGTTTGCCTATGTTCTTCCCCGTGCAATTGCACTGTGCTATTATTCCCCATTTGTTGCAATAACCTACCGGATTTATTCGTTTCTGAGCTGGATCCTGCTTCCTTTTTCCTCAACGGTATCGGGCCTGCTGAAATTGCTGCTCAGAATTTTTCATTTTGATGAGCGCTTTGCTTTTCTCAGCAAAGAAGAAAAATCGCGCATGAAAGGAACCGACACGACTGAAGAGCCGCTTGACGAAGAAGAAAAAGAGATGATTCACAGCATATTTGAATTCGGCGAAACAAGTGTCAGGGAGATAATGGTACCGCGTATTGATATCGAAGGCCTGGATATTACCTCCGATTATATGACAACACTGAAAACAATCAAGGAATGCGGTCATTCAAGGATTCCGGTGTATAATGAATCGATCGATACCATTGTAGGCATCCTCTTTGCCAAAGACATTCTGGGATGGGCATCTGAAAACAGCCCTAGTTCCTGGAACCTTTCAACATTGATCAAAAAAGCCCATTTCGTACCGGTGGGCAAAAAAATCGACGATCTCATGCGGGAACTCAAGCGAAAACATATGCACATGGCGATTGTGGTTGACGAGTACGGTGGGACGGCAGGTATTGTCACGCTTGAGGATATTCTGGAAGAGATTGTCGGTGAAATTCAGGATGAATACGATGAAGATGAAAATCCGATTGTTCAGATTTCCGAAAATGTCTTTCATGTCGATCCCCATCTCGACCTGCACGACCTTCAGGAAGAAATCGATTACCATCTTGATCTCGAAGATGCGGAATTCAATACACTCGGCGGCCTGATATATCATGAGCACGGTGATGTTCCCCGGGAAAATACCACCATAGAATTTCAGGGGCTGCGGATACAGGTCCTGAAAATGGATAATCAGAAAATACTCAAAGTTGAAGTAGAAAGATCCGGCACCAAAAACGGCAGGGCGGGAAATGGAAATGAATGAAGATTTTATGCCTGTCCGCCAGGCCACAAGAATCATTCATTGTATATCCCGTTCATATTCCTTCTTTACATGTCAACATTGCCAGATTGCCCCGGCATCACGTATATTTCTTGCTTATTTTTGCAGATGTAACAGACCTTTTTTTCAGGGAGTTATAGGCAGGTGAATATTATTGTCTGTATCAAACAGGTCCCGGGCACCACTCAGGTAAAAATCAATCCCGAGACAGGCACGCTTATCCGGGACGGTGTTGAGGCTGTTGTGAATCCATTTGATGAATACGCTATCGAAGAAGCCTTGCGGATAAAGGAGAAAGCCGGCGGCACGGTGAAAATCATAACCATGGGTCCGCCCCAGGCCGATACTGCTTTGAAAACAGCCATTTCAATGGGCGCCGATGAAGGGTATCTTGTTTCCGACCGCGCACTTGCCGGGTCCGACACCTGGGCGACCTCGTATGCAGTATCCAGAGGGATAGCCTCTCTTGGCGGGTTCGATCTGATTATCTGCGGCAAGCAGGCAATTGACGGCGATACTGCACAGGTCGGCCCCGGCGTTGCAGAAATGCTAGACATACCATTTGTTGCATGGGTGAGAAAAATTGAAGAGATTTCCGAAGGATCGATCCGGGTTGAGCGAATGATGGAGGAAGGATATGAAGTTATCGAAATGCCGCTTCCGGGACTGATTACCGTGGTTAAAGAGATTAACGAGCCCCGGCTGGCATCATTGAAAGGCAAAATGCGAGCAAAAAAGGCACATATCCCGGTTCTTACAGCGGAACAAATCAAGGCGGAGCCGGAAAAAGTCGGCTTGAAAGGAAGTCCAACCCAGGTGCTTCGCTCGTTTGTACCGGAACGAAAAAAAAGCGGTGAAAAAATATCGGGCGAAATCTCTGAGCTTGTAGAAAAAATGAAATCAACGATTATGGACCTCGGCATCGTAAAATAAAAGGATACCGATTCATGAGTATTACGGTTGATCTTGAAAAATGTATTGGTTGTAAACTGTGCGTTAAAGCGTGTGCGCAGGATGCAATAACCATTGTTGACAAAAAGGCTATTATCGATCAGGCAAAATGTAATTACTGCGGCGCATGTATTGAAGCGTGCAAAAAGTACCGGGCCATTACAATCGAAAAAGAGCAGGCGGAAGGTATCGAGGATACCAGCCATTATAAGAATATCGCAATATTTATCGAGCAGCGTGAGGGCGAGATACACGGTGTTTCATATGAAGTCCTTGGTGAGGGGCGACGGCTTGCCGATATGCTCGGGGAGGAATGTATCGCTGTTGTCCTTGGCCATGAGCTTCACAAGAAGGCTGAGGACCTTGTCAAGTATGGCGCCGACAGGGTCATATACATGGACGGGCCTTCACTGGCAACATTCAAAGATGACACCTATGCGCGCATAATCAGCGATTTTGTTACGTCTGAGAAGCCGTCGATTATGCTCGCCGGCGCGACATCGGTTGGACGGTCTTTTATTCCGAAAGTCGCGGCCCGGACATACGGTGGATTGACCGCTGATTGCACAAAGCTTGAAGTTGACACCGAAAAGAAGCTTCTGCTCGGGACCCGTCCGGCATTCGGCGGCAATCTGATGGCTACGATTATCTGCCCGCATCACCGCCCCCAGATAGCGACGGTGCGTCACAAAGTAATGAAACCTGCCGAATATGACGATAAGCGCACGGGTGAAGTTATTGTTCACAACATTTCAGACGAAAGCATTGCCGAGCGGACAAAAATTATCGATATAGTCAAAGAAGTGGAATCGACCGTTAATATTACCGAAGCTGATATTATAGTTTCAGGCGGCCGCGGGTTGCAGAAACCGGAAAATTTTGAGCTAATCAGAGACCTTGCCGAAGTGCTCGGCGCGGCGGTTGGT
>WJKA01000228.1 GCA_014729375.1 Chitinivibrionales bacterium | reverse complement strand
TTGCCGGGATATTCTTCTGCGGCAAGTTCGTACCCCCATTTACGAAAAGCGCCTTCAGTAAATTTCTGGATATTGCCTTTGTGGACGAGTGTCACGCTCTTGCGATTATGCAAAAGCGCGTATTCGATTGCCGCGCGAATCAGTCGCCGTGAGGAGGTCTTTGATATAGGTTTCAGCCCGATTCCGGAATCGTCCCGGATATCCCATCCATACTCTTTTTTACAGAATTCAATAAGCTGCCGCGCTTCAGGACTGCCCGCTTCAAGCTCCTTGCCCGCGTACACGTCTTCGGTATTTTCTCTGAAAATGATCATGTCAACATGATGCGGATTTTTGACCGGAGATGGAACACCGGTAAAATAGCGGACCGGCCGGAGACATACATACAGGTCGAGCATCTGCCGGAGAGCAACATTGAGCGACCTGATTCCACCGCCGACCGGTGTGGTAAGCGGACCTTTGATTCCGACAAGGTATTCTTTGAACGCTGCAACGGTTTCTTCGGGGAGCCACTTGCCGACAGTGTCATATGCCTTCCCGCCTGCAAGGACTTCTTTCCAGATTATTTTCCGGGAGCCGCTAAAAGCTTTTTCAACTGCGCTGTCAAAGACATTCCGGGCGGCGCGCCAGATATCCGGCCCCGTTCCGTCACCTTCGATAAATGGAATTGTCGGATTCTCAGGTACATGAAGCACGCCCTTTTCCATGCGTATTTTATTGTTGGACACTCGGATTCTCGCTTTCATTAATATTACCGGAATATTACCGGGCCGACCAGCCTTTGAAACAAAGTACCATAAAATACGAAATAGGCCCGCAAATCACAAGAGCCGCTATTGACATTCTTCTTTAATAAAGTTATCTTAAATCATTGTTTAAGCGGGAGTAACTCAGTGGTAGAGTGTCACCTTCCCAAGGTGAAGGTCGTGGGTTCGAATCCCATTTCCCGCTTTTTTTACCGGTATGCACTGGTTTTATTGCTGCAACAAACATTCGATTACCTGTAACTGCGCATGCAGTGTTCCCGGGGATTGTACTGCAGTGGAGGATGGTTCGTGCATTTAGTGAATCAGGGCGGCATAAACGAATATATCGCCGAACCGTTCCGGACAGAATCGCTTCTCTGTGCATTCACCCGATTTCCATCACTTAAAAAGAGGTTCATCACAATCGCGGCACTACTCAGGACCGGCTATCTGCCAAACCCGGAATGGCGGTTGCGAATCCACCGGGGCAGTGTTACTTTCCAGCATGCAGAACGGAAAAACAGTGCTGTAAAACTTTTTATTGATCTGGGAAACACCCTTTCACGGAAAGCGGATGTGCAGGTTCCCTCCAATCCTGTTGTGGCGGGTGTTGAGCTTACCAATGTTATTGCATATGTCAGAGATGCAATCCGCGACAGGATATCAAAAGAGTTTGGAGAATATTATCTTGATCCGCGGGTCTCCCGGCGGGGAACTCTTGTACCAATACCTAATGATAAATTCTGGATCAGCCCGCACCACGAACATTTATACGACATTGTATTTTTACCCGAGGGCTTTTGTACAGGATTACAGGTCGATAAAGCAACAAAAGCAGAGCTTGAAGACAGAATACTGTCCGCATTGCAGCACTTTGAAACCCGTTGAATCAGGCAAATGAAAAATCCTTTGTTTAAATAATTCATTTTTTGTATAATTAATACCAGAGCGGTTTTTGCAGCACCAATGAATAAAAAGTACATCATCGACAGAGTAAAGTCCGACTTGCGAAACGATATTTATGAGCTGATGACTCATAAGGGTTATCATACGCTTGAAAAAGAATTGACCGAAAACCTTCTGAATAAGCACGATGTGTATTGCTCGCTAAGAGCGTTTATGGTTCGTGATGACATTTCCCTCCGGGAACGGCAGGCAAAAAGGACGCTCTACTCCTATTTAATTTACAAAAAAATGAACGAGCGCCTCGGCGGGTTCCATTTCGACCGGTTTAAAAGCTTTACTGCAGGGGATATGCAGAATGATCTGCTCAATGAAATGCTCGAACGATACAAATTTGATGATTTTTTATCCGGTTATTCATCGTTCGAATCCCTTGCCGCAGAAGAGCCGTTTTTTGATTTTTCGCATTCAAAGCAGCATAAAAATCTCGAAGATACCATTGCCATGGCGTTGAAAAAAAATACGGTTATCCCGTCAGTTTCAAATGCAATAGCCCAGGATATCGTTGACGGACTGCAGTTGACGGAAAATTATACATATATCCAGATCGAAAATTCGGCCAGGGAACAGATATTTGATTTTTCCAGTGAAGTCGTGTCCGAATACGTATCGCTCAAGCGGGTGAATGTTGTTGCGGACGGTATACCCTGTACAGCAATGTTGAAACGGTGTGCACCGGCCTCAAAGCAATTTTCGTTTCTGCTTACAAATTTCGGGTCCTGCATACGGGGGAATAACATTTGAATTCGATGGAACCGTCAAACCAGGCCCCACCGGGTGAATTGTCGCGTCGTGAAGCAGAACTTCTGGCGATTGCATTTAACGTACTGTTCAACAGCGCTAATTTTTACGGACCGAAACATCCGACTACTCAGAAAAACGCGTCTGACCTGTTCACACAGTTGAAAAAAGCATTCTCCTCAGTACCGGTAATCACTCTTTCGAGACAGCACGACTCCCTGTATATGGAAAAATACTGCGTCGATTCCAAATTAAAAGCAGACAGGATTATTGCGACATTTAAAAAGACCGGGCTTGAATCATTGTCTTTTGAAGAAGGGATTACCGGCAAAGATATCAGAGAATTCATTCAGATTTTCTCCAGGAGCGACACGTATGGTTCCGTTGATGAAATGAGTGCGGATCTTGCAAAAAGGAGCATTACAGGAATTCGTCTCAATTACATTATGTACCGCCAGGTAAAAGCTGATGAAAACATTGTCAATAGCACTGAAATCGACGGGCAATCCAGTGCCGGAATGGACAAGGAAGAAGCTTTTCAGAACCAGGCCCTGGATAAAATCGGTACGCTCTTTTCCATGAATGAGCTCATCGACCAGCCCGCGCATATTGCCGAAGACATTCTTTCGGTTGTTGTTGACGGCAACGATCAGGCACAATCTCAGATTGTCGGCCGGATACGGGAAATGAATTATCAGGTCCAGGAAATCGGCACGCAGAACCGTCAAGCTGTCTCCATCGATGAAATGATGGAAGCTGTATGCGAAATGAAAATGCAGCTCAGAGAAGGGCTGGAGTTGCAACGGACAATGGGCAGAATCGTTAAAACCAAAATGCCGGTCCTTGAAGAAGTTGATCAGCTTACCTATGAAGTTATTGTAAAGCTAGTCCGGGAGGAGTTTCGCAAAGGCCAGATATCAGTTATGAGACTGGCCCAGGTAATAAAGCGCATGCTTCCTGATATCAATGAGTTAAAAAGGCTGCTTCCCCGGCTTAAAAGCGGGCTTCTCGAAGAAGGAATGTCGCTTCCGGACTTTCTCCAGCTTGTTCAGGAACTCAGCAGAGAGCTTCAAAACGATAGTATCACCCACATTATCTCCGAAAATGCCGAGGAATTCGGAATTTCTTCTGAAGAAGTCGTTCAGGCAATCAAACGTGATCCCAAAGAGGCGATCAGACTGATCATGCTCGGTTCTGAGATTAAGAAAAACGCCGGTTCGACTGATGAAGAATTGTCTTTTCTGCTTGCATCTTATATAGAAAACGCCAGCAGCAAAATGGCGCTTGAGTCGCATGAGGCACAGGGACGCCCCGGAGGTGTCAGGGCCCTTGAACAAATCATTCATACTGTCGAAAAACAACTGATAACCAGACTTCAATCCGAAGGCGTTTCTGATTCAGTGATCAAGGGAGTAGAAAAAAAGCTTACTGAGAGGTTTACCAATGCACTGTCGGTCCTCAAATCGAACTGGATCGTGGATCTGGTTGCCAAAGGCGAAGAAAATGCGACTTCATATCTTATGCAGATAGTTGATACTATCGTTGATCAGGAAATTGAGCTGGACTCTATTAATCATCCGTTGCGGGAAGCATTGTCGCAGAAAGGGTACAGCCCCGCGCAGACAGAAGAATTTATCGGCAAGATCGCCGAGCGCGTGTCAAACCGCAAAACAATGAAACCCCTTCCCAAAGGAATCCTGAGTACGAATACGCTTCTTTATTTTCTGCAACGGGAAATTAAATGCCACCTTCGCTATGAGAGCACGTTCAGCACCCTGATGATTACGCTACGCAGTATCAAGTATGAAAATGAATGGAAAGCGATCAAAAACAAGGAGCAACTTGAAATAATACCCCAGATTTTTTCCGCTGTCAAATCACTCCTGCGTGATCTTGATCTTGTCGGTTCGATCGGCACAACCTCAAAAGAAATCCCGCTGATTGTCCTGCCCATGACCGATGAGCCCGGTGCAAAAACAGTACGGCGGAGGATTACCAGGAAACTTCAGGAAAACACCATTACCGTTGGCGGGCAAACGGTTGGAATCCGGGTTGTTATCTCGATTAATTCATCTCAGGACGTTACCGGGCCCGATGTGATGGAGTACTTGCAAAAAGTAAAGATCCGGCACGGTGCGGCAGAAGAGCAGGCATCCCAAGGGTAAATTATAAACACGGAATCACTTCACGCAATAAACGTCAACAGGTTCTTTAATACCTTTGAGTCGTGCTGTACCGCACAACAGGAAATCATCGGAAAAACTGGGGGTCCGCTTTTTGATATCACGAAAAAAATGGTTTGAGCACAAAATCCGGTCACGTTTTGGTACCGGTTGTACAAGTGTGATAAAATCGCTGTTCTGAACGCTTTCAATGCGGAATGCAGTATTTACTGCATGGCCGTGTATGTCTTTGGCCCCGGAATCGATTGTATAGGTGTTTCCTTTGTGGAGTGCGATCCTGACATGGATTTTCGGATTACGCGTCCGCCGGTTTCTGTCATTGATTCGCCAGATGATCTCGCGTGAGGCTCTGAACGCATCAATGGCATTCTTAAAGCACGCAATAAAACCATCACCGGTATTTTTATGAAACCGGGCATGATGCGCGTTGAGCGCCATGCGGGATATCGAATCCAGCCGCTTTTTTATATGAAATGACATGGTTTCATTCATGCCGGTCAACGCGGTTGAGTCACACATGTCAAGTACACACATGGTCTCTTGACGCT
>WJKA01000227.1 GCA_014729375.1 Chitinivibrionales bacterium | reverse complement strand
TCGGAGAATTTCCTGATGAGGTTCAGCGTAATACGGGATCCGCAGTCCTCCAGTCACGGCATGTTCTCGCCGCAATACAACGATTTCATGTTTTCCCGTTGGTAAAAACACCGGCGCTCAGATGGACCTGCTCTGTTTCTGGAACCGGTTCTACACAGCCTGCACGATAGCCACAATTATGGTGAATAGAAAAAGCGCTAAAAATGAAATCAGTATTATCACATTGACCGGTTTGAATTGAAACTGGGGCTGCGAATCCTTGAGGTATATATCGATAATTTTCTTTGCCGCATCACTGTCCGGGCCGGCCACAAACACTTTTGATGTAGTGAAAACACGCGGGCCCTCCTGAGCTTCAACGGTCCTGCAGGCAATGCCACTATTCTTAAGCTGCATTTCAACCAGCCGGACATCCAGAACTTTTCCTTCAAAAGCAAGAACATCCCGGTTTTGCATAATCAATTTTCTGTGTGAGAGCAATTGACTTTACGGAGCTACCTTCTCAGACCGATTTTCAACCGCTGCGTGCGCGCCTGTCCATTGCTGTCACGCGCAGTAACAAATGCGATATACGTTCCGCTTCCAACAATTCGTCCATTGAGATTACGGCCGTTCCAGATCGCGTACAGGCATGATCTTCCCGGATCATCGACAAAATTCAGGTCTTCGACAATGCAATTTCCGACAGCATCGTAAATCGAGACCGATGCATCGGTAACGGGTGATGAACAGTCAATTTCTATTCTGACTTTCAGGCGACTGGTTCCCAGAGTCAATGGATCGACTCCTGCAGTTGCGCTCCAGACACTGCCGCCGGCACGCTCGATCGGTACAGAATGTTCGCCCGGAGGCCTGTTGCCGTAAACGTCAAGAATATAATCCGAATTTTCAACCAGGCCGATACTGTCAATATCCGGAGAAAAGGAGAAGCGGTTCGATACGATTATCAATACACTCTGATCGTCCTCAACAACGATATCAGGGCCCTCCAGCCCTCCCAAAGGAGACAACGATGCATTTCCCCTTCCGGTAGAATACCGGAACACCCGGCCGGGTGCAACCGGATCCGAAGGATTCCAGATTACGGGCTCATCAAAAAAAATATGCAGCGTATCAACCGGCTGCGTATGGGTGCTCAATTCATCATTGCCTTGCACAAGCACGGCTTTCATAATTGAAGGTCCCTTATTATCCAGGTTCCGGTACTGCGCTTCAGCAATATCGCTCTCAGGGTAGCCGTCCAGAAAAGCCCGGGCTTTTATTATCAGCGGTGAGTCGACCTGAATCGGGCCCAAATAGCGTATACTCCGTTTTGTCGGCTCCGTGCCGTCGCGCGTATAAAATATCACCGTCCCCTCTGTTTCACAGGAAATCCGGATATCGATCGTTCCCTGAAATTGCGTGGTTGCAGGATCGATACGAGGAGGCATTACCGATCGCTCCGGAGTGAGGACCACATCGGATGCCAGTGCACCACACGAGAAAACGAAAATAAAGTACATCAATTCTTGAAGCTGCATCATATCTTCAGTCGTTACCGGTGTTGTGACGGTTCAAATTGTTCCTTGATAGCATTAGCTGCTACTGAAAATATAATTTCATTATCGCATTATATCATGATTTGAATGCATATAATTCTTGAACCCGCAGTTCCTGAAATGTATCATATGATGTGTACTCGACGGCCTGAAACAATGCAATTGTGTTCTTTTCGAGTATGTACGTTGCCGACCAGGGAGCATCGCCCATGCCATTTACTGTTGAAGACATCGATAAAAAAGTTGACCAGAACATTCCGTCCCTCTCCCCGACCGCTGCCAAGGTGATGGAACTGGCAAATGACATTAATTGCCCTCCCGGTGAATTGACCAAAGTAATCAAACTCGACCCGGTTCTCACTGCGCAGGTATTGAAACTGGTAAATTCGTCGTATCTCTCCCTGAGTAATAAAATCGTCTCACTTGAAAAAGCAATCATACTCCTCGGGTTGAACACAATAAAAAATCTTGCTCTCGGTGCGGCCGCACTGAACCAGATGGAAGCCAGCAGCACAAGCGAATCATTCGACAACAACGGATTCTGGCAGCATTCTCTTGCAGTCGGCGTGACATCGAAACTGATTGCACTCCGGCGTGGAGTTGACAAAAAAATTATCGAAGACTATTTCATTGCCGGACTTCTTCACGACCTCGGGCTGGTCCTTGAAAGCAAGATTTTCCATGATGAAATCGAGCGGGTAATTCTGACTGCAACCGAAGTCGGCATTATCGAGGCCGAGGACATCATTTTCGAAGGTCTCAATCACTGTAAAATAGGCGCGGTCCTTGGAAAAAAATGGAATCTTTCCGAAGACCTTCTCAATGTCATACTGTACCACCATTCTCCTTTTGAAAATAATCCGTCCGAGCTGACATCGACCGTTTATCTTGCTAATAGTATCTGCAAAAACAGCGGAACCGGCCTTGTAATGGATAAAACACCGGTTGATATTGATCCACAGATATTTACAAAACTCGGCATCAGCAATACAATCGAATCGTCGGTTCTCGAATCATTGGAAGGGGAAATACAGAAAGCAAAGGAGTTTATGAAAGCATGAAAATTCGATACTGGGGAGTGCGCGGATCGGTTCCGGTCCCGGGACCGTCAACTGTAAAGTATGGCGGAAATACATCGTGCGTATCAGTTGAAGTCGACGACACGGTGTTGATATTCGATTCGGGTACCGGAATTCGTGAATGCGGTAACTACCTTATGTCGCTTGGAAAAAAAATCAACGGCAAGATATTTATTTCCCACACCCACTGGGACCATATTCAGGGTTTTCCATTCTTTGTCCCTGCGTATGTTCCCGGAAATACGTTTGAAATCTTCGGCCCGCCGTCCGACGTGCAGAATCTCAGCCTCGAACAAATTATGGCCATGCAGACCAATTATGAATATTTTCCTATCCGTATATCGCAACTCGGGGCGGATATTACCTATAACGATTGCCGCGAAGGCACCGTTAATGTTAACGGATTTGAAATCTCGACCTGCCGGCTGAATCATCCGGTTGCCTGCCTGGCCTACCGACTCAATCATGACGGCAAAACATTCATCTACGGTGGAGACCATGAACCGTACAGGAATGTGTATCGCGATTCAAAAGAGGGTGAATCCATGGATGAAGATTTTCTGAAGGAACTGGATGAAAACGCGTACATGCAGAATAATAAAATTGCCGGGTTTTGCCGTAAAGCCGACATTGTTTCATGGGACGCACAGTATAACGAAGAAGAATACAAATCCAAGAGGGGCTGGGGCCACAGTACCTATGAAGCGAATATTGCCATGGCACAAAACGCAAAGATCAAAAAGATTATTTTCTCTCATCATGAACCGATGAATAGTGATGAAAAACTTGCACAACGCGAACAACAGTGCAAGGAGATTGCCCGCCAAAAAGATTTCGAGCTTGAGTTCTCCAGAGAAGGCATGGAAATCGATCTGTAAACCTGCCGGCAGCGGTATTCATTTACACATGAACCGGAAAAGCCGGAAATAAAGCCGTTCCGGCATGTACCCCCACCCTGCTCTGCCTGCAAAAATGACGTACACCCGAGTTATCGAAACTGCAGATATGTGACCACAGGGAACGGGTATGTGTTGCAACGCAATGTTCGCAGGATGATTCAACCTGCCTCGTAGGAAAAGCCTGTCATATTCAAGATGAAAAATACAAAACCGGGGCATGCTATGAATCCTGTATGCCATTTTCAGCGGTTGCCTGCCCACCGGGACAGGAATGCACAGAACTCTATTTGTACAAAAGCTCGACACCGGTGAAAGATATCGGTGTCTGCCGGTAAGGATTTCTGCTATTCGTCAATTTTCTTTTGTTCCTGGACTACCAGGTCCACGCGCCGGTTTTTCTTGCGCCCTTCTGCTGTCTCATTTGAAGCTATCGGACGGTGAAAAGCATACCCGATTGCGGTAAGCCGGTGCGGCTCAACCCCCTGCTCGATCAGAAAATTCATTACATTTTCCGCCCGGTCTTCGGAAAGCCGCTGGTTATATTCTTCCGACCCCTGATTGTCGGTATGGCCTTCAACAATAACTTTTGAATTTTTAAATACAGTCAATATTCCGGCAATTTTTGCCAGATTTGTTTTCAAATCCGGCGTTAAATCGGCTTTGCCGATTTTGAACAGAATGTCAGACATTGAAATAATTGTTCCGCGGGCATCCTTTGAAACCTGAATCAACGCGCTCTGAAGCTCGGAAAATTTCTTTTCCGCTTCTTCCCTGAGTTTCCGTGCTTTTGCCTTCTCGGCATCAAGATCGGCCATGAGCTTTGATGCCTGATCACCTTGAATATCATTAATCTGCTCGTGCACCTTGCTGAGTTTTGTCAATGTTTGAATCGTTTTATTTTTCAGCGATGATGCTTTTGCTTTCTGGTGTGCAACTCGCACCTGGGAAACAGCGGCCTCCACCGCGACCGAGCAGGCAACAAAGCCCTTTCTGCCATTCTTGCTGTCGGGCTTTTTCCTTACCGCCGGCCCAAGATTGGCAAGCTTTGCACGTGCATCATGATATAAATCAAGCTCGTGAACTGAAATACCAGCGGATGCGCTTTTATATGCATCATTCAATCTGAGCTCAAGATCATCAATTGTTTTCACCGGGGCCGCCGTGTTCGATCCTTTATCAGGGTCCCAGGGAGAATCGGCCTCTTGCGCATATACACCCGTTACACACATCAGAGACACCGAAACGGCGAATAGTACGATTGCTTTCGTGTTCATGGCTGCTCCATTGTTTCGAGTTCCTTCAGAACTTCCTGATACATTCCAAGCTTTTCTTCTGCATCGGCAAGTGACTTTTTCAGCCGGGCAAGCTCATTATCGACATTTTTCAAATCATCTTTTGATAATGCAAGACGGTAATAGGTTGCGGCGGATTCAAGAACCAGGTATGCATCCTTATGTTTTCCTTTCTGAAAAAATGTCTCCCCGGCCATATACAGCGAATCAGCAACAGTGGATTCGGGCGAATTTATTTTCTTCTGGCTGCAGGCAGCGCGCAATTCTTCACATTTAATAGAAAGCCCCTGAGAAAGCGACGGATACTGAGAACTGCATGAACAAAGAAAAAACACGATCGCCCCAAACGTACTAATAATCTGTTTCATACTTTTTCCTTTTGAAAAATAGACGCAAAATACTTATCCGGCTCATAAGCGAGTGGATAAAAATATATCAAATACAGTCAAATAAATGCAAGCATTTATGCTGCAACGCGGGTCATTGCAGAATCATCGATTCAATTTTCCTGCAACAGGTTTCTGCGACAGACCGGATTCTGGGGAACTCATTCGCGCTGCACAGAACATGAT
>WJKA01000226.1 GCA_014729375.1 Chitinivibrionales bacterium | reverse complement strand
CTAAACTACTCGCCCACCTGGATCTCAAACTGCCGAATCGACCGAAAATGGTCCAAAATGTAGTGGAGACTCAGCAGACCTAAATGGCTTATATGAAGCGTATCGGTCATTTAACACTATTTAACTGTCGAACTTGGGCTAGATATAAAATCAAAGGGAAATTTTTCATAATCTCTCTTTCGAGGGATACACATGCACGGAGCCGGAAAACCCCTTTTATGAGAGAGGACCATGAAAGTTGATCCTGCAAAAAAAATTCCTTAGCGGGGTGCGTTGCGTAAGGGGGGGCAATCCCTTTCCAATTACGAAAATCACAAATTTATATTGTCGATCCCACAGCTTCGTAATGTGCATTGCGGTCATGTTCCGGAAGCGATAGAAATTCATCGATCGCGGCAAGCATTTTTTCCTTGTCATCAGGCATCCGGCCTTCGACTGTAACATAATTGTTTGCATGATCGCACACCATACTGCCGGTGATATTTTCCAGGCGGGAGAGTATCCGCCTGAGTTCCTTCACCGTGCCTTCAGCAGTCTGCGGAGTGAAATTGCCGTTTTTTACCTCATGACAAAGGGGATTCTCCAGCATCATAGCGCCTTCACCGCCTTGATACACCCACAGCCGCCGCATGCGGATAAAATCCGGATTGACAATATTAAGCGCGTTTGCAGTTTCATCACAGTGTTCTTTCCACCGGTATTGTCCTGCGATTCCCAGAAGCACATACAGCGAAAGCTCGATACCCGCGTTTTTGATCCATTGTCCTGCTTGGACAACAATTTTCGGGGTTTGTCCTTTGAACTGGAATTTCAAGGTCTGCAAATCACCGGACTCAAGGCCGATATGGAGACGGTTGAGCCCGGCCCGGGCAAGCTGTTTCAGGCCCGGTTCGCCGAGTTTCCACATGGTTTGCGCGCGGGCATACGCTGTGACACGCTCAAGCCGGGGGTTTTTTATGCGAAGATAGGAAATGATATCAAGACTTTCTTTGAGCGGACGGCACAAGGGATCGGCATCGCCGAGAAACGCAGTGGTCAGAAACGGCATCCGCGCAGCAAACCAGTCGATATCATCCTTGACATCATCGACATCACGGACAGAAAACGCCGGCTCGCCGAATGCAGGATACTGGCCGCAGAATTTGCACCGGTTCCATTTGCAGCCGCGCGTGACACGAACCAGCATGCTCCGCCACTCAGACGGGGGGCGGATTATGAGTCGTTCGGGCCGAACGGGTTTTAGTGCCATAGTATTTTTGACTCCTGATTTACCATTTCGTTATTCGCTCCCGGTTTGTTTCCAACCATTCCATACTCCATCACTCCGATACTCCACAACTACATTCAGCAAAGCCTTTTCCGCAGGCTTTACCAAGCAGGTACTACTAATTATATTGTTTGTTGTACGTAACTACGTAGGTTGTTCGGTATGACTGCCGAAATCGTCCATAGGAACCTGAGTAGTTAGGTTTGTACATAAAAAATAATTAACTGCATTCAGATATTGAGCTCCCGGCCTTGACCTCAACGTCAACCTCAGCTTTGAGCAGGAGATTTTTCCATTGATCCGGATCGGCGCGCATGTAGAAACAACCGGCGGGATTTTTAATGCACCGGCAAATGCAAGACGACTGCGCGCCCGCGCGTTTGCGCTTTTTCTGACCAATCCCAGGACCTGGAATTCTCCTCCGCTCGAATTGTCGGTGATAGACCGTTTCTGGAAAGCCATGGAAAAACAGGGCTATTCGCCTGACCATGTCGTGCCGCACGATAATTACCTGATCAATCTCGGAAACCCCGACAAAGAAAAGTTAAAAAAATCATATTCCGCATTCCTTGAAGAAATGAAACGGTGCGAGCAACTGGGATTGATGTATCTCAACACTCACCCCGGAAGTCGCCTTAGTGAAACGGGTGAGGAAAAATGCCTCAAGCGTATTGCCGGATGTATCAACCGGGCACTGGATGCCACCAATGGAGTGACAATCCTTCTTGAAAACACTGCAGGGCAGGGATCATCGGTGGGGTATGCTTTCGAGCACCTTGCCGCGATAATCGATATGACAGAGGATACGTCGCGGATCGGCATCTGTTACGACACCTGTCACGGCAACGCGGCAGGTTATGATATCAGAACAAAGAAGGCGTATGAAAAAACCATGAAAGACCTGGACACCATTATCGGCCTGGAGTATCTCAAGGCAATGCATTTCAATGATGCGCGGAGCGGCTTTGGCAGCAGGGTAGACCGTCACGAAAGCCTTGGAAAAGGAACGATTGGTCTGGACCCGTTCTGTTTTTTAGTCAATGACCCGCGCCTGGATGAAATCCCCATGATACTGGAGACAGCCCGGAAATCGCTGTGGAAAAAAGAAATTGCGA
This sequence comes from Chitinivibrionales bacterium, assembly GCA_014729375.1. GTDB lineage: Bacteria > Fibrobacterota > Chitinivibrionia > Chitinivibrionales > WJKA01 > WJKA01. The sequence continues at coordinate 1,237 of WJKA01000226.1, read as the reverse complement.
TGCTATACCGGTTTATCAAGCGGGCCGGGAAGAACAAAGCCACGGCAGCCCGGAAATCCAGGTAAGAAGAATCGTGTACCACTTGCTTTTTTTCATACCACCGCCCATCCGGTTAATTGTAAAAGCCCCGGGATTAATCCACGTCCTGTACTTATTAGGACTTCGCCCGGGGCATGCTGTTTATTGATTAATTATCACAATCAAGATCACCTTTTTCCACTTCAATGCTGAATTCCTTTACTTTACACTCATCGGTATACGCGCGCGCGTATCTGAACATGTTTTTTATATGCAGCTTTTCCTTGTGCATCTGGTTGCCTTTCATTTTGGTTTTTGTCCAGTAGCGGGACCAGTTTTTGCCGTCAACGGAAAGATCAATCATGCCCGTAGGAACGCACGCTGTGCCGCCGGATTCAGGAGTGAACTCTATATCGACAGGAACATCGGCGACGGTTTTGCCCAGGTCGACAACATAGCTGTCGAAACGGGTGTTGACACATTGCCGACATCTGGTGCACACCGGCTCGATAATAACGTCGGGCTTCTGCTCCTGCGGTATACAATTTGTTTCATTGCAGGTGACCGGCTGATTGTAAAGGTTACAATCCGCGACTATTTCACCGGGGTCCTCCAGTTCGCCTTCAACAGTCTGCGTTCCGATTGAGCCGAGGACCACGGTAATTGAGGCATTTCCCCAGGGAGGCGCGCTGGGGCCGACATAATCGAGTGAAATTGAATAATGCCTGTCTTCACCTGAAAATACGGTGATCCGCAATTCGCCTGTGTAGAGGACCTGGCTGGTACCGTACATATCGCCGTAAACATTCATGGTGATTGTCTGTCCGACCCCGGTTTCCGATGCTTTAAGATAGTCATAATTGAGAGTTACCGCTTTTCCCACGAGTGACTGCTTTGCAAAAGACGAGTCTGCCTGACGCTTGCCGTTAACCAGCAGCTCGCATCGTGTAACACTGTCGCGGATCGGGCTGAAATTTGCCACGAGCATGGAGTAGTCGGCATCCATAACAAGCTTGACATCAGTGGTCTGACAGGATCGTACCGTGAATGTTTCCTGTCCCTGGTGAATGACTTTATTCATGATATCCACCGATTTTGCCGTCACTTTCCATTCCTTCTCCGTAGCAAGGTTCTGATACAGCCTGCTCACGCAGATCCGTTCATTGCCCGACAGGTCGACCGTGTCGTTTATTTCGATTTCACATTTTGCCGACAGGGT
>WJKA01000225.1 GCA_014729375.1 Chitinivibrionales bacterium | reverse complement strand
GTTGAAGAAAAAATCAGCACGCGGAAAAAGGGCCCGATCCTTGTCGCCGGAGCCGGTGTCGGACTTGCGCTTGTCGGCGGCGGCGTCGCGTATCTTATTCTCTCCCGAAGAGATACCGAAGAGTCCGGCCAGGAACCAGCTGATGTCATCTTGGAATGGTAACGCCATGAAACTGAACATATGTATCATACTTTTATTCTGTCTCGCTCTCTGTTGCAGATTCAGCACCACACCTCAATCCGATACAACTGCTCCGCATGCGACCCTGTGCCTTACCGGCGCCAATGCTATCCCCCCCTGCGATCAGGTCCACTTTGAATTGAACGTCAATGAATGGTTTACTCAAAAAACTGTTAATTACAACGAACATCGAATTGAAATCGGCAACGTACCCCTGGGTAGCGCGACAATCTACATTGTTACTCTTGAAACGCCCGGTACAGAACTCCTCGAGTGCACAATTCATGATTATGAAATTCAACCCGGTGAAAATCATGTTCAAATTCCCGATCTGACCCCTGTCCCCTCGGTGCGGCGTATTGAAGACCCTGATAATGGTATGATCATGATTTATCCCGATCGATGGCTTTGCTCCGATACGCTCCCCATGCCGATTGAGCTGCAGGAAAATCCCCCACAGGCACTTCCGCTCATAAACGCCAGGGCTGAAGACCACCGGCTTTCTGAATCGTTCCAGCCGAAACTGTTTCTCAAAAACATGCTTTCCAGCAGCGAAACTATTATTGAAGAACCGCGCCTTCTCCCCGGCATAAACGGCGCACAGGCCTTTTATTGCAGCTTTGAAAGTGAAGTCGATTTACAGCCGGCAACAGGCGCAATGATTCTTGCCCTTAACGAAGCTAAGGGAAAGCGGATTATTATTACAATGCTCTGCCCCCGCCCGGATGCCGAAAGCTATTTTACCAACGACTTTGATTTTATCATGCGACGACTGGAATTCTTTTAACCGCACTAATAACCCCGCCGGAGATACCGATTGCCTCAAAAAAATTCCGTTTCAGAATCACGCATTCGTACTATCGTTTCCGTCTGCTCAAAATGCGCCATCTGCTGCTCCGAACCGGTTGTGCCGGTTACCGAAAGTGATGTCCGCCGGATCATGAAGCATACCGGCATGGAGGCCCGGCGCATCGTACGCCTCTACAGCTATAGTGAAGCATGCTATGATCAGGACTCCGACCTCTGGGTCCAATTCTCCTACGGCAGACGGCTCCTGGGCCTTAAAAAAAAGCAGGGCCACTGCATTTTTCTCTCCCCCGCAAACCGGTGTACGATTTATGATTTTCGCCCCTTGACATGCAGGACCTTCCCCTTCCAGGAATCCGACAGCAATACCGGTCCGCCGATTAAACTTATCAGGGATGTCGTGAAATGCAGATTAAAAGTACCCGATGCCAAACTCCAGCCCGGGTTGAAAAAGCAGATGGCACTTGAAGACCATGAGGACGACCTGTATGAACGCAAAGTGCGGAAATGGAACAGGCAGAAAGAACCGGGCGGTTTCAGCGAATTTCTTCGATTATTAAAGCTGGCAAAATGAGAGCTTCCCGCACAAATATAAATGTATTTTTTGCACTACCGGGTTACGGTAGTGGCACATCTCCATTTTTCCTTTACTGTAATGGTCAGACAGGGGCGCCATGACTTTTTATGTGGTTGCACGGGCGTTCAATTGAACGCCCCTTCTGCAAACATACCTGAAACTGAAAACTTGCGCACTTCAATATGTCCGCATGTTTAAAAGGATCGAAAACGAGAAGAGATTTAACTGTTCCCCACTTTCCTCTTTCCCCCATCAGCGGAGCCCGCTTCACCGGGTGAATTCTTGAAAACTCCGGGTTGGATACCGGTAATTACGAAAAATCGATATTAAATCCCCCTTCACCATCATCACCCACATGGATACTCTCATACGGTTTTTCATCACTGCCCATTCGTGCAAGGAGCTGCCGCGAGATTGCCGGGAGGAGTGTCTGATCGATAACAGCATCAGCATTTCTCGCACCTGCTTCAACAGCCGTGCAATTGGCGGCAATATTATCAATCAGCGCGGGTGAACAACTGAACTGAATCCCGTGGTTGGAATAAATACGCTGGGCCACCTTGTCAAGCTTGAGTGCCACAATGCCGCGCATGCGCTCTTTGTCCAGCGGCCGGAACGGGACGATCTTGCACCGACCGAGAAACGCAGGCTGGAAATGCGCACTCAGTGTCGGGCGGATTGCTGCAATGATCTCATCATGCGACGCTGTTTTTTCCTCTTCATCCTCCACCGGTTGTTCATCGCTAACAGGCTGCTCCTGCGGCTGTTCCGCTTTGTCACCCCCGGCTGCTGCATCCTCCTGCTCAGGCGGTTCTTCAGGCATGCACATGTCAACAATTGTCTCCGCAGCAAGATTTGAGGTCATTATGATAATCGTATTGCGGAAATTTATCTCCCGCCCTTCACCGTCACGCATGAACCCCTTGTCAAAGACCTGATAGAACAGGTTCATGACCTCGATATGCGCTTTTTCAACCTCATCGAGGATAACCACCGAATACGGTTTCTGCCGGACCGACTCAGTAAGAATACCACCTTCGCCGTATCCTACATACCCGGGCGGTGAGCCTTTGAGCTGCGAGACCGTGTGTTTTTCCTGATATTCCGACATGTTAATAACCGTCATGAATTTCTCCCCGCCGAACATGGTGTCGGCCAGCGCGACAGCGGTCTCGGTTTTTCCCACGCCCGAGGGCCCTGCAAAAAGGAACACGCCCAGCGGCGCATCAGGATTACCCATCCCGGTCTTCGACGCCCGGATCGTATTGGCCAGTTCGTACAGCGCATCATCCTGACCGATTACGCGCTGCCCCAGACGGTCCTCCAGCGTAAGCAGCGTCTGCGCCTCATCCTTGAGCATCGATCCAATCGGAATCCCGGTCCAGTCCGACACCACCTGAGAGCAGACGGTTGATGACACATAGGGAAATACCATCGGCGTTTCTCCCTGCAGCTCTTCGAGCTTCCCGGCTTCCCGCTCAAGCTCCTGGCTGATCTTTTCTGATTCGGTGGATGATGCATCTTTTACACGGGCCGACGAGCATTGCTCCTGAAGGTCCATGATCTTGATTGCCAGCTCCTTTTCCTTTTCCCATTTGTCGGTAAGCACGGCCACTTCCTCTTTTTTTGCAGCAATGACCTGTTCACATTCGGTAATCGGCTCATCCGACGGGATAATTCCTGCATCCCGGTCCTTTGTCAGTGTTTTGAGCTCGAGTTCTGCATTGGTAAGCGCACGCTCGGCCGAATCCAGGGGTCCCGGCTTTGTGCTGTGGCTCATACGAACACGCGCACAGGCCGTATCGAGCACGTCAACGGCCTTGTCCGGAAGCTGCCTGCCGGAAATATACCGGTGCGACATGGAAACAGCCGATTTGATCCCGTCATAGGTAACCCTGACACCGTGGTGTTTTTCGTAGCTGGCGCCGATACCTCTGAGCATAATACTGCATTTTTCCTCATCAGGCTCCTCTATTTTGATAAGCTGAAACCGTCGTGTCAGTGCAGGGTCCTTTTCGAAATACTTGCGATACTCCGACCAGGTTGTTGCTGCCATGGTGCGCAATTCCCCGCGCGCAAGCGCAGGTTTCAGAAGATTTGCTGCATCGCCCTGTCCGGCCGACCCCCCCGCACCGATCAGCGTGTGCGCCTCATCGATAAAAAGGATCGTCGGCGTGGCGCTGTTCTTTATCGCATCAATGACATTTTTCAGCCGCTTCTCAAATTCTCCTTTAACACTCGCTCCCGCCTGCAAAAGCCCGAGATCAAGACCCCATAAATCAACATTCTTCAAATGCTCAGGGACATCACCATTGGCTATCCGCAAAGCAATCCCCTCAACGATCGCGGTCTTTCCCACACCGGCTTCGCCTACAAGGATCGGATTGTTTTTTCTCCGGCGGTTTAAAATATCAAGGGCCTGCCTGATCTCCTCATCTCTGCCGAGAATCGGATCAATCTTCCCGTCCTTCGCTTCCTGTGAAAAGTTGGTGCAATACTGATTGAGAACGTCTTCACCCGCGCCCGCCGCGCCCGGCGCTCCTTTCGGCGCAGACACTCCCGCTCCCTGCTGTTCCGACGACGGCCCTGCGATCTTGAAAAAATCCTGCTTCAACGCTTCCACATTTACTTTAGACAAAACAGTGCCGTATGCGCTCATCGCGGTTATGCCTTTTTCTATTGCCGCAATGAACAGTGCCCCCGACGATACAGCCGACAGGCCGAAATTAAGCGAACTGAGAGTCCACCCGAGCTCCAGGACCTCCAGAAACGGCGGCGAAAACGCCGGCTTGCCCGTGCTGCCGGTCTTCAATCCCTCAAGGTCCTCGTTCACCGCCTTTTTCACCTGCGATGCATCGATCTCAAAATGAGAGAGAATGTGTGATATATCACCCTGACCCATGTCAAGAAACTGCATCAACATGTGCTCCCATCGAAGCTCATAATGGCCCCGGTTGACACAATACCCGACCGCGCCTTCAAGCGCGTGCTGACAATGATCGTTCAGCCGCTCCAGCAGCTTACGTATGTCTTGTACTACCATGGAAATGCACTCCTTTTAGTAAATTCGAATTCCACCCGCCCCTGCTCGTCGAGCCAAATCGTGGCAAGAAATTCGAAATAATTTGGTACATATATTTAAATCCGAAACTAAAGCTCGAAAAACATAGTATTGAAAATTGGTATATCAGCTCTCATCTTTCACCATCCGACGTCCGACACTCAACTTCCGGCTTCTCAACATTCAATAGTGACCGTCTGTATGTCGGATTTTTCTGAGGATTCTCCCAGAGCAGAGGTCCTTCCAAGCGCCGCGGCAGTTGCGCCGAGCCGCACCGGAACCAGATCGGAACTCTGCAATTTTACCTGAATATCAAACTCGAGTGGGTCGGCAATATAACTTCGTGTCAACTCAACGGTTCTGCGGATATTCTCGGTTCCCGACAGAAATTTTTCAAACAGGCTTCGTGCAAGCGGCCCGATAATTATCCTGAATTTTCCCGCGATGTCCCATATTTTAGTTCCGACAACGGTGTTTTTTCCCAGTTGTGCATCGCCACCGACCTGTTTCGGATCACTGACATCAGCCCATCGGGGAACCCAGCTTGTTACGTCCACCGGTATTCCGCCGAATACGTGCGACAGCATGGTCTGCAATCCGGCAGCGCTCCGGCGGGGTCCAGCCAAAACACCGCAGTATGCAAGCAATTTCAATCGCTCTGCCGCCGTTCTGTCGACTGAATCAATTCCCGCCAGCGCGGCTATACGCCGGGTCAGCGGATCAACTGCTCTTGTCAAAGTCGACTGCAGAAGAAAATACTTTTTCCAGGAGCGGTAAAAAAGCGCATATACCCGGTGATTGAACAT
>WJKA01000224.1 GCA_014729375.1 Chitinivibrionales bacterium | reverse complement strand
GGAGGGCCGTGCCTGGCTGTCGAACCTGGCTGGGTGCTGGGGCGCTCGACGTTGCCGAGCCTGCCGCAGAATGGGCTGTGGCGAGAAGTCTACCTGCCCCTGGTGGCCCGCGGCTTCGCGCCGCAGGCGAACGATGCGTCGGATGTGTGCCGGGCTACGCTGTCACCAGTGACGACGTCCGAGGGTCAATGACGTGCCATCAGAATGGCCCTTTCTGAAAGAGAGGAATGACGCGCCATCGGAATGGCCCTTTGGGGAGGGATTTGTGACGTACCATCGGAATGGCCTAGAGAGGGATTTATGATCCGTGATCAGGATGGTCCTCTTGAGAAAGATCTGTGGCGCGGTGAACGGGGGCGTCCGAGGAGGAGGTAGAGATGAACCGAAAGATGAGGATGCTGGTGCCCGTGGTCCTGGGGGGCTTGCTGGCGTTGCTGTCTGGTGAGAGCCGGGCCCAGGAGGACTGGCGGATGGCCCAGGTGGCCTGGGACACGTCCGCCGCCGACGGACTGCTGCTTCCCAATGCCGTGGCCCCGTTCGAGCGCTGGCGGTCGGTGGGTGCGTGCGATGAGGATTGCCGCGAGTGGCTGGGCGGGGAGGTCAAGACGGACGGGGACGGGCGCTGGCTGGCCGAGTGGGCGGGCACGCTATACGACGTCGGTTGGGTTCAGACGCAGGGCACCGCCAGCGTGCCTTTGGCCGAGTGGCAGGCCGTGGAGGTGGGCGCCCCCGGTGATTTCCACCTGTTCGTCTACGACGCCCACGGGCAATTGCTCCTGGATGCCGCCGGAAGCGATAACGCCCGCTATCCGGTGAGCGGCAGCGGCGACCTGGTGGTTTTCTACGATGGGCCGCCCAGGGCGTGGGTCGTGGCGCTGTACGCGGAGCGCAGCCTTCCGCAGCCCTATAGACAGCGCAGCCTTCCGCTGGCGGGCACGAGTGGGGGGCGGTTGCTCTACGCGCCGGCCGGTGGCCAAGCCGTGTATATCCCCGCCGAAACGCTGATGCACGCCGCCGAGGGGCCGCTGAATCCGAATTCCGGCGGCAAGGCGACCACGGTCTGTGCTACCTGGGAGGGCCAGGCAGACCTGGTCGTGTACCTGCTGGATGCCGGTGGAGCCTCGCTCGGAACGGCCGTCATCCCGCCGGGACGCCGCTGTGGGTTGGTCTACGGTCTGGTGGACAAGCCCTTCACCCCGGCCATTTCCTCTGCAAGCGAGGTGTGGCTGTGGGACGTGGAGATCAAGGGCTCGGGGTTCTGATAGATGCGTAGACACAGCGCATACCTGCTATTGACGGGCGTGGTGCTGCTGGGCGTTGTGATCAGCCTCGCCGGGCAGCCCTCGCCCTCGCGCGCCCAGTCCGGGCTGCTGATCTACAGCGCCCAGGGTTTTCCCGCAGCCGCCCTGGACGGGACCGGCAGCCGGCAGGTGTACTGGAGCGCCATCGCCGGGCTGATGCGCCGCCGGGTTGCCGACGATGGCACCCTGGGAGCCGTTGAGGGACTGGACGCCTCGGCCACCGGCAATCCCGTAGTCGCCGCGGGTGACGCGGTGTTCTGGCTGGTCTACGACTCCGGTTGGCGGGTGCACGGCCTGGATTTGGCACGAGGCTACGTTTTCGAGGGCACGTCGAGCTACAGCGGCGCCCACGCCTACCTGGATGTCGTGGACGTGTGGGGGCTGGAACGCTACGCGGTGATCGTGGGCAGCGAGGCGGTCGCCTCCCCCCGCGTTGAGCTGTACGACTATACTGAGGCGGGCGTCTACTACCGCAACCCCATGGCGGTCTTCGACGCCTCTGCATACGTGTGGCTGTCCTGCACCGGCGTCTCCGTCGCCAGCGATGGCTCCAATGTCTTCAGCCTGTTTGCGGTCACGGCGAACGGGATGGAGTACGACGTGTACGGCGCGCTGTTCAACGGGTCCGGCGGTAGGCTCAGCGCCCCCGACGAGGATCTGGCGGTGGCCGCCACCGCCTTCGACGAGACGGACCCGGACGCGGTGAGCGACGGAGATGGATACCAGGTGGCATACGCCACCCTGGCCGGGGACGCCACCGATCCGTGCAACGCCGCCTCGGTCCCACCGGAGTTGGACAGCGACGGGGACGCCATGCCCGACGCCTGGGAGAGCTACTACGGCCTCCTGGTCCACTACTACGACGCGCACCTGGACCGGGATGGGGATGGTGTCGCCAACGGGCAGGAGTTCCTGGACGGCACCGATCCCACGCAGGTGGACACCGACGGGGACGGGGTGTGGGATGGCACCGACCCTGACGCTGTGCGTTTGGACGCCGACACCGACCGGCTCACCGACGGTCAGGAGATATCCGGCTTCAGCACCTCCGCCCTGCTGCCTGACTCCGACGACGACGGGTGGGATGACCTGACCGAGGTGGGGACGGGCTATGATCCGCTCGACGACGGCAGTCCGCCGACCGGAACCACGCCGCCCGGCGACGACGACAACGATGGTCTGTACGATCCCTGGGAGATGGTCAGCGGCTTCGACCCCACCAACGCCGGGGACGCGGGTGGCGACCGGGACGGCGACGGCCTGACCAATCTGGAGGAGTACCAGAATCGCTGCCTGCCCGACGTCGCCGACAGCGATGCCGACGGGGTGTCCGACTATGACGAGGCCACTTTCTATTGCTCCTCCCCGGCCAATTTCGATACCGATTCCGATGGGTATTCGGACGGCCAAGAACTGGGGGCGTCGTTGTCCGAACTCATGGCCGTGCACTACGGCTACGACTTGGCTGAGCAGTCGCGGATGCTGCTCCACGATGCGCCGTACAACCACCTGGAGTTCCCGCGCCTGTCCTACGACCCGATCACGGGGGAGACCCTGTTGGCCTGGTTCCAGCGGGACGGATATACCCGTTGGGACACGCCCAACGGCACTGTGTTGTACATGACGCTCGATGGAGGGGCTCCGACGTCGTCGCCGCTGAGCGTGGGCCAGGCGCGCAGCGACACGACCGACGTGGTCGTCGCGCCCTTCGCAGCCCTGGCGTGGGACGGCACGCACCTGCTGGTGGTCTCCCACAACGAACTGCGCGCAAATCTGTACAACACCACACTCCCGACGCCCGTCCCGACGGCCACTCCAGCACCGACCGGGACGCCCACTCCCCCGAGTACCCCGACACCCACGCAGCCGCCCCCGACATCCACGCCGGCGGTGGTGGATGACTGGGAGCCGGACCTGGGCTACCCCACCGTTCCCGTTGGACAGTCCCAGACGCGCAACTTCAACCCGGACGGCGACACGGACCGGGGTTGTTTCCCGGTCAAGGCGGGCTACACCTACCAGGTCTACACGATCTCCGACAGTCAGCCCGACCCGGCCATGAATCTGTGGCTGGAGACGGCCGGCATCGGGTACTACGACGACGATTCTGGAACGGGCAACGACGTCTACCTGGAGTACACGGCGCCGGCGGACGACACGGCCTGTTTCGACGTGACCAACCAGAGCCTGTTGTACGGAGAGGGCACGTGGTACCAGATCACGGTGTTGGAGGTGGAAACACAGGAGGACATGCCCACGCCGACGCCGCTGGCATACGACCAATATGAGGTGGACAACACGCCGCTTCAAGCCAGCACCATCGCCGTGGGAGAGACCCAGGCGCGCACGATCAGCCCGGCCAACGACCTGGACTATGTGAACGCCTATCTGAAAGCCGGCACGCGCTACGTGGTGCTGGCACAGCGCCAAGGCAGCATGGTCGACCTGTTCCTGACCGACCACGACGAGGGGGTGCAGAACGACGATTGTCCCGGCCGGGGGGTGGAGGCCGCCTGTCTGGATTTCGTCGCCTCGGCGAGCGGGGAGCACTTGCTGGAGGTACGCGCTATCTGGGGCGATGGCGACTATTCGCTGAGCGTGGACGAGGTGCTGCCCACGCCCACCAACACGCCGCTGCCCACGTGGACACCCACACCAACGCCCGGTCCGACGAACACGCCGTGGCCCACCCCGACACCCTGGCCCACGCCGACGCCGGGCCCCTCGCCCACGCCAACGCCCACCCCGACACCGACCCCGTATCCGACCGACGCCTACGAGCCGGACAACACGTCCGACGTAGCGCATCTGCTGGTCGCGGGCGAGGTCCAGGAGCGCACGTTCTTCTATCCCGGCATGGACGACGTGGACTGGGCGCGGGTGCTGCTCAAGCCGGGGGAATGGCGCATCGCGGCTCGCGCGCTCAGTGCCTCGTATGACCCCCGCACGTACCTGTACCTGGGGGACGACGTGTTGGAGGCCGACGACGAGGAAGGCAAGGACGCCGTGCTCTCAGTCGCTGTGGATTCCGAGGATTACTACCTGCTGAGGATCGACAACGTGGGGACGGATGGCGACGGCACGTACACGCTGGAGCTGGAGCGGGTGGGGGAGGCGGCGACGCCGACGCCCGTGCCGGGATCCGGCGATGCCTACGAGCCCGACGAACCACCCAACTACGATCCTCCGCGCTACACGGATGAACAAGCGCGCACGTTCGACCCGGCTGGGGATGTGGACTACACCACGTACCTGATCAAGGCGGGCAACCCCGTTTGGGTAGAGACCTACGACCTCCGCGGGGGCGCTGACACCGAGGTACTGGTGTATGACCGGGACGATGAGCTGCTGGCCCGGGATGACGACGGTGGGCCGGGGCTGGGCAGCAGTGCCTACGTGGCGCTCGACACCGACGCGCTGGTGACGGTTCACGTACGCAACCGAGGGGTGTACGGACCGAATAGCGGCTACACGCTGCGGGTGGTCAGCCTGGAGGAGGCCACGTCCACGCCGCCATCGCCGACTGCGACGCCCACCTCGTACTTCTACCCCACGCCGACGCCCAGGAGGACGCTCATACCCATTCCATCGCCCACTCCGTATGTCTATCCGACCTCGACGCCTTGGAGCACGCTCGCGCCCGTCAGCACACCCACGCCCTGGGACAGGCCCACGTCCGCGCCCGAGGCCCTGTATACGCCCACGCCGTTCCCCACCCCGACGTCCGGCGCCACTCCCCAAGCCGGGCCCCCGGTGGCCGTCACGTCCTCTCCCACGTTGACGCTGATCGTCCGGGTGTCGGTCTTCGTGGACCGCAACCAGAACAAGCTCTTGGACGAGGGGGAGGGCGTGGAGGAGTTGCTGGTGATCGCGGTGGAGGATGTGTCGAGGTGGAGTGACACAGCGTACACCGAGGCCGGTTTGGCCGTCATCAGGCCGCCGTTGTTCCCTGAGGGGCGGGAGCTGTTGGTGCGCGTGCCGTATCTGCATCGCTCCGGCCGCTTCGAGGTGCCCCGCCAGGAGGATGGGGAGCTGCCGCCGGTCGAGACGGAGATCCGCCTGGGGAACCCCCGCTTGCCGGTGTATTTGCCATAGGAGAGAGAAGACATGGATCGCCACACACGCGGTCTGTTCGAGGAATACCTGAACCAACGATACAAGGATGCGGGCGCTTTCACCACCGGGGATAAACTCGAAGTGGTGCGCACCCTGCTTGCCGAGGCACGCGAGCAGGGCATGGTGCCCGTAGCCCAGGGCCAGGTGCTGGAGCTGGACACCCAAGCCCCCAGTTTCCAGGCTATCCTGGAGGGCAAGCAGGTCTCCCTGGCAAGCGACGGCGCGATGGAGAGGAAGAGCGCCGCGGGCGGAGGGGTGGCGGGGCTCAGCGTCGGGGCCAGGCTAGGGATCATGGGAGGGTTCCTCGTCGCCATCGTGGTGGTCATGATCATCCTGCTGCGCGGGTGCGGGGGGCCAGAGGAGGAGATCACGCCCACCGCTTCCGCGACCGCCGAGAGAGCGGACACGCCGACCTCTTTGCCGACCCCGGCCCCGGTGACGGGGACGGTTCGGCCCACGCCCACGCCGTACAACATCTCGTTGGCCCTGGTGGGCGATGCGTCCGACGAGGCCAACGCGCCAGCCTCGGTTGAACTGGCCGGAAATACCTTCGTGCTGGCTGTGGGGAAGGTGAAGGACGGCTTGTGGGAGCCGGAGGGCCCCGAGTGGCTCCAGGGCACCGAGGTGCGAAGGGTGCTGGCCCTGCCCTATTCGGCGGATCTGGCCAATTCGGTGACCGGTATGACGCCCGGCGAGCCCATCCGGCTGCGGCTGCGTAGCGGCGAGATGGTGGAGTATCACGTGACCGGTGTAGAGCGGGTGCAGCGGCACCAGATCGAGGTGCTGGCCGAGATGTGTCCGTCCATCGTGATCGTGCTCTACGGCGAACGCACAAGTGAGCGATGGGTGGTGATCGGCGATGCGCTGCAGCAGCCGGAGGACTTTGTGGAGTATACGCCGGTCGCTGCCACGCCTGGTGGCGCGACCACGCCGGCACCCACGCCCACGCTCGCTCCCGGCGGTCCCGTGCAGGTGGAGTTCACCTCGGCCACGGTGATCACGCATGCCACAGCCGGGCTGGTCTTGGGCGTGAATGACTGTCGGCGGGTGGAGCGGATCGGAGACGTGGAGCCATCCGAGTCGAGTGAGGAGTTTGTGGTTTGCGATGTGGTACTGAAAGCCACCGCTTACGAGCGGTATAGCGGGGCATCGCTGGTCGTCACCGAACATGAGTGGGTGACGACGTCGGAGGGGTGGTGGCCGGAGGTCGTGGAGACCACGGGGCGGTTGGGGGACGGGACGCTGGTCCCCGACGGCCTGGTGACCGGGCAGGTGGCCGGTGTGGTCAGGCAGAAGCCGTCCATCGTCATGCCGGGCAAGTCCTACAGGCCGGTGTTGGTGTGGGAATGGCAGGGTATGCGGTACATCGTCGAGTTGAGTGAGTTATTGGACGAAGAGGAAGAACTGCCGACCCCCCAGGACTGAAGTTCGGGGATTGTCTTCACCTGGTCCCTCCCCCGTTCGCCGGCCGCAGGGGGTGAGTGCGGGTGTGGGAGGTCCTGCAGCGGATGATCGGGGTATGTTTATCGCTCTGCGCAGAGTCTTCCGGCAGCAGGGTCTGGACGTCCCTTTGGCGGGTGAGGACAATTCCGCCCTCAGCTCCGTCCTCAAGAACGACCGCCTGTCCTGTGACGAGGCGGGCGGCGACCAGCATGCCTAGATCCTGGGACTTCGTCAGCGCCGAGTCCAAGAGAAGCCAAGATTGGAGTTAAGGGCGCAAATAGGGCAGATTCCCCAAGAGCCCCCACGGTGTGCCAAATCGGCCTTTCTGGTATCTGAAGCAGGTCTGTAGCGCTTTTCGGTCTGTCTGGCGGCTCGCTGGCGAGGTGAACTACCAGAATCGCCCCGAGGCCAAAGTGCATTCGTCGCACGTGAAGAAGCCTGTCAAGTCAAATGATAATGTTACTGAAGCCGGGTGGTTCTATCAAAAGATAATGTTACTGAAACGCCCTCCTCCTTTCCAGAGATTTGGTGGCTCCAGGCCGGCGAGTCACCACAGCCTGCCCTTGGCCGAGGAGGCCACGCGCGGAGCCAATGCAGCGGATATTGCGTCGGCATCCTTAGGATCCTGTGCCACAGTTGGGCACGCCGTCATCGAGTAGCTCTCGCAGAGGACTGGTTCTCAGCGTCAGATAGACGTTTTGGGCCACGCCCGGGACAGCGCTGTCCAGTGCGAAGATGTACTCCAGGCGGTCATAGATCTCGCGCCGCAACTGACACGGATTGGTCTCCTCATACATGGTTTCCATCTGGGCCTGGCGTTCTGGTGTGAGCACGTTAGTAGCCACCAGGCGCTCGAAGGGGGTGTGTGCTTCATCATACTTCTTCTTGACGCGGGCCGGTTGGCCATCGGTACCGGGGATCACGATCTTCTCCTTGAGGCGCATCACGGGCTGGAAGAAGTTGTAATAGCGCCACATGCGCTCGTAGAGGTGGT
>WJKA01000223.1 GCA_014729375.1 Chitinivibrionales bacterium | reverse complement strand
GCTGGGTAACTGTTACCAACGGCCCCAAATCAAATGACCTCGGCAGCAGGCGGGATGCAATAATCAGAAGTGAATATCTGGATGTCGGGCAATCTCCGGCCCGGACGCCCGGCGGTTCCAGTGTCAGCTATGTGCATCCATCGTGCCTAGATGAAACAAAAGAGGGTTCGTTTGTAATCGGATTTAACGGGGGCACCAGTGAGGGTGAAGGAAGTAACCGTGTTTTTGTGACCCGAAAGCCCGACGGGGGAGAATGGTCGGCGCCGGAAATAATCGAGCCTGAGGGAAGTATTGATTATGGGATTATATATCAACCGCGGCACAACAACAATGATACCATTCTTTGCACCTATTGGTGGCCCGCCGGATGCTGCGGTTCCGGGGCATACCGGTATTCGACCGATGACGGCCTGAGCTGGTCGGACAGAATAGAATGCCCGTCCTCAAACCTCTGGACCAGCGGCGTTATGACTACGGGGATGAACCATCCGTTGGAATTCCCCAACGGCGATTTATGGTTTGCCGCCGATGATCTCGGCCCTCAAGAAGGGGGGACTGGACACGCGCTGATAACGAAAGTTCCGTGGGGCAGCTATACGAATACGTCAAACTGGACCGCGACCGATATTCATCAGGGAGCATCAGTAAGAAAAATACTCGGCTCCTGGCTTGTGCTTTCCGCGGATTATTCAAAAATTATGTACTGTACCCGCGATAATCCGGACCATTCGTTTACCATGTCGACCGATGGCGGGCAGACATGGAACGGATGGACATCCTTTAATACCTCTAATAATTGCGGGATCAGCACGGTCAGTCTGTCACCGGACAATGAAAGCAGTCCGCTTCACGGCTATCACCTGGTAACAGGATCGCGGCACCATATCCTGCGCGTCTCTCTGGATGTATATGTGTCTTCGGACCCGGAAAGTAACCAGTGGAACAAGGTCCTGGAGCTGAACAAGCTGGATTCTCCTCCCAAAGTTGAGGAAAACGCGGATCCCACCATATTTCAGTCGCGCTCTGATGAAGGAAAGGTGCATCTGCTCTTTACCGGCAGGGGGGGCGACAATCTGAAATATTATCTTCTTGACGCATACGAACTGTGCGGCGTGACTGCGACAAAATCTGCACGGGACAAAATGTATGATAATAACAGCGGTATACTCTTTCGCCGGCAGCACAATGAACTCCGTATCGGATTCGATGCTGTACAATCGAAAGGTTCAATAAAGATATATGATATGCGGGGGAAGACGGTATTTAACCGCAGGATTGGCAACAGTTCGGTGGTACATATTACGTTGAATACGCTTATCGCAGGTAATTATGTCGTTCAGGTTCGGCGTGGAAACAGCGTGGTGCAAAAGCACGTTGCAGTTTCGCAGCACTGAATGATCACCTTTGGCCTGTTGTCTCCCGTTCGTTAATAAAGCCTTCAATGGTGGTATATTCCACCTTCGGCTTTTGCCTCCCGGCATGAGAAGAGCAGACAAAGCGGAGCGCGGCTTCAAGTGCGGCTTCGATATTGAAATTATATGACGTGATTCTCTTTTTAAGGGCGATATGGGAGTCATCGAACGAGATTATTGACAGTTGCCCGGGGACGCCGACACCTTTACGAGACAGAAAATCGAGTGCAAAGGAGGCTACATCGTCGTTGGCGCATATCCAGGCGGTGGCCTTTTTGTTTTCGAGCGCCTGTTCGAAGAGCTGCGTGCATATCCGGCAGAGCGCTGCCCGGGCATGCATGGTATGCATCACCCATTCCATTGCCTGTCCCACCGTTACAAGGAATTCGGGCGGCGCGGTGCTTTTCCATTCTGCAAACGCCTGTTCCAGCACGCGGGGAGAACAGCGCGCATTTGCTTTTTGACGGAAATCGCTGGTGGTCAATCGACGGTTCCGTCCAATCAGGCTGCAATGGAATTTCCCGCCCGACTGCATACAGAACCGCCTGCAGTGTTCATACCGTTTTTTCGACCAGTAGTATCCGTGAAGCGGTGAGATATAAATGCTGCGGGTATGGCCGGATGCTGCGAGAAACCGCATGACCTGCGCGGCGGACTGTTCGTTGGTCGTGTTGGCGAAAACGGACGCCCGAATATGCGACGCTTCAACCATTTCCCTGCATTCAGCCATTATGCCCGTTGGATCAACGATGCCGATCGGCTTGTTGTTCGCTTTGAGCATGGAAAGGATCTTTTCGTTGAGGTCGTAATACTCGATGGCATAGTAGACATATCCGATAATATCCGGGCCCTGCGGAAGCGTTGTTTCATGAAATCCGCCCGGCGTATACAAAGAGAATTTATTATTTATGTAAAGGGGGGAGATTATTGTCAGCCGCAGACGCTTCTTGACACACGCCTGTTCGAGCGTCCGGATACATTTGTTCGATATGGTTTGCTCAAAATACCGGCGGTTCGGCAAATCGCTCGGAACGATTGCAGCAACTGCCGCGCTGGAGCGCCGTATGGATATTTCCGGCACATAATATCCGGCATGTTCGTGACGAATGACATCTTCGTTTTCGAGCGCATTGAGCGCCTTGCGGAGTGTGGCTGTGGAAACATGGTAGCGTCGGCACAGCTCTTTTTGCATCGGAAGCCAGTGAGTCGCGGAATAGACGCCGTTGAAAATGTCCTGCTGTATCCGGAGCTTAATCCGTTGCCAGATAACCGGAATCCTGCCGGGATCGTTATTGGAAACCGTTCCGCTTTTATTTCTTGCGGTATCAATGAATGACGGATCGAATTTGCGGTAGATGCCCTGCTTGCGGAAACAGTCAAGAATATTCCGCTCTTTCAGAACGGCAACTGCTTTCGACATGCTGACAAGCGAGACGCCGGCGCTGTCCGCCAGTGCCGCGGTTGACGGCAGTTTCCGCTCGTGTGAAGCCATTGATTGCAGATAGCTGCAGACAAAGTCGATGGCTTTCTGGACCGCCGGGGTCGGGGATTTCATGATATCCTGCCAATAAGCTATGGTGAGTATGAAGAGTAACTCAGCTATAATAATATAATTAAATTTCAGCTTTTTGGTGCAGGGATCACCAGGCGTCCCAGGCTGTCAGTGATGAATAATTTTAAGGGGGCGCTGTTCATTGCCGCATGAAATAAACAGGATATATGCTCCTTTGCCTGGAATTTGAAAAGTGACATCCCGCTGATTATCGATTCTGTGTCATGTCCTCAGTCTGCCGTCAAGCGAGCACAGGCCTATGCAGGTTGCTGCTGGGGGCAATTCCCTGGAAAAACCGGAGGAAGTCAGTGCTGTCCAGAATAAATTGAAAACTATGAGAATATTGATCAATGAATAATAAATGCGCGGGGTTCCCGGCACCGGATGCAACTGTTTGCGAAGCGCAGTATCTTTCCGCATGCTGAATAGCAGGCCGGACCTCCAGATACGCCTGATACCTCTGCCCGGCCCGCCGGACTTTATGCTGTATCCCGGTTTCCCTGCGGCCGTTGCCGCCTGGTAAGAAGAAAGATGTCTTTCAGCTCTCGGTGGCCGGCAGCAGAAAGCCAGCCCCGCTCGAAGCCTGAGTGTTGAACAACCTGGGCTATTGCTGCAAGGGCTCTGAGGTGAAGGTTCCGCATATCTTTCGAGCCAATGAGGATGAAGACGGCCCGTATTGACGGGTGCATTGTGTCGAAATGAATACCTTCGCCGGCCCTGACAAGTACGAGTTTGAAGATTTTAGTTCCTTCAACAATAACGTGGGGGATTGCCACAAACTCGCTTATCGCAGTAGTGCTTTCTTCCTCCCGCTCTTTGAGAAGGCGTATGAGGTTCTCGTTTTCGAATGGAGCGGGCAGACACCCGTGCAGTTCGGATGCTGCTGCGGACCAGAGATCTTCGATAGAAGCTTTTGTGCGTATCTCAAGAAAACAGGAGGTCTCGACAGCGTGGTCAAATTCGTCTCTGATTATATTGTCACGGTCTTCCACAATGCTTCGAAGTTCTTTTCCAAGCCCTTCGGTAACCAGTTTCCTGTTTGTGATGCGCTCGAGTACATGAATAAGGGCCGGTGACATTTTTTCGAGGCTGCCCCTGCGGATGAAATACAGAATCACCCCCGTACCGGTGAATGCAAGGCTGAGGAGGACAGGCTGTATCCCCATGTCTATTATGAGCAGAGAGAACAGCAGTATTCCGGCTATCTGCAACCAGGGATAGAAAGGCGATCGGTATGTCGGACGATAATTTGATATAGTGCTTTCCCGCATGACAATAACCGACAGGTGTGCAAATATGTTGGAGAGCAGAATCACCGTTGATGCTGCCTTTATCAGCAACTCTATGTTCAGCAGTACTGCTGCAGCGATAAGGATGCCAGTTGCAATTATGGACGCAACCGGCGTATGCTTCTTCTTTGAAAAACGCGAAAAAAATGCGGGGAGCATGCCGTCTGACGAAAGTGCAATCGGGTAGCGGGACGCGGTGAGGATCCCTCCGTTTGCGGTTGTTACAAAGGCCAGGAGTGAAGCGGCGATTATTGCATAATACAACAGTGGACCGCCGGTCAGCTTGCCGGCAATTGCTATCGGTGAAAGCGATTGTGCCAGTTGGTGCGACGGTACGATCCCGACAACCGCGAACGTGACTGTCGCGTACAGGAGAGTTACCACAACCGTTGATACTATGAGCCCCAGGGGTATATTGCGGGAAGGGTTTCTGACTTCGCCTGCTATACTTGCTGTTGTCAAGACGCCCCCGAATGAAACAAAGACAAATCCGGCTGTTGAAAAAAGGGAATTCAGTCCGTGAGGAAGGAATGGTTCAAACCGTCCAACCCGGACGCCGCCGATTGAGATGAAAAAAAATGCTGTAAGAATCGCTACAAGCCCCAGGACCAGGGCAATCTGAAAACGAACCGCTTCCTGAACACCGAAGAGGTTCAGCACGGTGAACAGGACCGCCAGTATTGCAGCATAAAGAACAAGGCTGCCGCCCCATGCAAGATACACGAGTTCTGCGATACCGATAACGGCAAAAGCG
>WJKA01000222.1 GCA_014729375.1 Chitinivibrionales bacterium | reverse complement strand
TCATGGACCGGCTCCGAAAACAGCCCTGTTGCAATTACCGAAGACCTTCCTATTCCAATACAAGATATCCCTGTTGCCGATGTATCGAATTACTCCGATGGCGACTGGATTGTTGTACGCACCGATTGTACCGATGAATTCATTGCCGATCACAACATGACCGGCGACTGGAACGCCGGACTGAAGGGTACCTGTTTTTACCGCCGTATCGAAGCGGTCGATCAGCAGAGCAATACCATGATGATCGATGCACCGACCTGCTACTATCTCAAAACCAGGGACAATGCCCGCATTTATGCTGTCAATCCGCATATTTCAGAAGTCGGGCTGGAGTCTTTTTCGATAGGCAACAGGGAGCATTCGGGCTCAGGATGGGGCGATAATGACTATTCCGATCAGGGGACGGGAGCGTATGATGTGCACGCCAGTCATGCGATCAATTTCAAATATGCAGTGAACTGCTGGGCAAAAAATATTGCCACGTATAAACCGGAATCAAATTCGGGAGATTTTCACGTGCTCTCAAACGGTCTGGTGCTCAACATGTGCCGCTTTATCACAATTGACTCATGCGATTTCCGCCGGCCGCAATACGAAGGTGGTGGCGGTAACGGGTATATGTACACTCTTCGAAGCAACGACTGTCTTATCCGAACCTGCCATGCAGAACACAGCCGTCACAACTACGATTTCAAAAGCATGTGGTCGAGCGGCAATGTCATTTACCGGTGCAGCACAAAAAACAGCCGGCTGGCTTCCGATTTTCACATGCATCTCTCCCCTGCCAACCTTTTTGACTGCACCGAAGTCGACCGGGACTATCTCGAAGCCAAATACCGTCCGTACGGAACGACTCTCCACGGCCACCCGACAACCCAGTCCGTGTTCTGGAATACCCGGGGAATCGCTTATCACGGAAATAAAAATTATATTGTCGAGTCGATGCAGTTCGGGTGGGGTTATGTTATCGGAACGCAGGGCCCCGCCTGCGCAATCCGTATTTCCGGCGGCAACGGCACCGCGCCCGATGATTTCTCCGAAGGCGAATGTGATGGTGAAAATCTGGTGCCGCAATCATTGTATGAAGACCAGCTTGCGAGAAGAATGAATACCACCGGGGTTGCAGAGTCATGCGCTCCATCGCCGCGCATCATCCCCGGAAAAGGCATCGATAAAACTGAGGAAGAGGTTCTGATTATCACACTCCGGGGCGAGCTCATTGGGGATTCAGATATATTTCGACTGCAAAACAAACCGCCATCGGGAGTCTATCTAATTATCGGCAAGAACAGCCGAATCGTAACCGGAACCGGAGGACGGATACGGGGCCGTCAACCGTGAACCGGCGTAAATAGACGGGCACATTTCTTCGCTTATTGTACTTTTTTCCATGCATCCAGCATTCATGCTATTCCGAACATTATTTTTTACTTCTCGACAATAGTAAGGATAAATTCCCGGAATATTTTTATTTCCGTGAAAAAATATACTGCTCCCGCATGCGGGGCATAGTATCCATTGTATCCATGCACCACGAATTCCATACTGGTATAAAAACATGCAAAAAACAATTATCCCCGACATTGAAAAAATCCAGGCGGCAGTCTCACACACGAACATCGATCCGGAAATAAAAACACTCCTTGATTCTGCAAAACTTGAGGAAGTTGAAGACCGTCTGATGAACCGGATCGAGCGTACGCCCGATGACCTCGATTATATCCTCCCGATACTTCGTGCGATGGTCCGGAGAAAGGAAACAGACCGTGCAGAAACCCTGCTTCAGCTCCTGATCGACACAATCAGGGAAAAAGGGAAAACGGAAGTCGAGTATAATATCTTTTCGAGTATTCTTACGTTCTGGCCCGAAAGCCGTCTTGCCCGCTCGGGCCTGATGGAGCATATCAAAAAAGCCTATGGCGACAGCCCCGACTATGACCTTCTTGTAAACCATTGTGATATTGAAAACAGCCGGGACCCGTTTAAAGCGCTGCATCTCCTGGAAACCTGGCTTCGATTCGCAACCGGACAGGGTGTGTGCCTTCCCACACGCGGGGTCGGCCGTATCAAGGAAATCAATCCCAGGCTCAGCATTGTGCGGGTGCAATTTCAGGACAATCCAAAAGACCTGATGTCATTGCGCATTACCGAAGCTGAGCGGTTGCTGGAATTTCTTCCGAAAGGACATTTTCTTTTAGAAAAGCTCAATAATCCGTCAGCGCTTCAAAAACTGGCAAAAGAAAATCCCGACGAGCTTCTCAAAAAGCTGTTCGAAAGTATCGATCGTCCAATGCAGGTCTCTGAGATTAAGGAGCATCTGTCAAAAATCATACCGCCGAAAGGCTGGTCCTCCTGGTGGACAAAGGCCCGTCAGAATCCCTGCCTGACAATCGGCTCCGGAACCAGGCCGATGATTTCCTGGAACGATTCCGCTGAGGATGCCGATAAACAGATCGGCGAGCAGTTTGCTCAGGCCCCTACACGGGAAAAACTCGATCTGCTTCAGAAGCATTCGGGCCGCTCCGATGAACTGGTCAGGGCAATGAGTGACGGGTGCACTGTTGAAGCGGAAAAAATAAAAAATCAGGCTCCAGCGCTTGCACTCGAAATGGCCCTCGCTGTTGAAAAAGCGGATAAAAACAACCCCGGCTCTCCGATTGCC
>WJKA01000221.1 GCA_014729375.1 Chitinivibrionales bacterium | reverse complement strand
GGGCCTGAGTTGTTCATGGGTTATGGGTCCATTGGTTTTCCGCAGACGCTGTAGTACGGGTCCAGGCTTCCCGGGAGGCACGGTCCTATATTTTTGATTTCATTGATAATAGCGTGCAGGTCAGGCATAGCCTCCCTTTCTTTTGGGATAGATGTATATTGCTATCAGAATATATATCAAACCATAATGGAGTAAATGAAAACCTGCAAAAACCTGAGAAAAACTATGGTGAAAACACGATGGGCAAAATCAGCGGATTCTTAACACCCCAGGTCCGACCCCAATGCATCCTTGGAATGCGGTAAAAAATCTCAAGAACAAATTTAAATTTTAAAGCAGTTTCCTTCCCGCCTATTTGATCTGCTCTCATCATTCAACTATTTTTCATCTCTTTTCTTGTTGCTCCCGCCTACAGGAATGGCGATTTTAGTAATATGGTAGATTTCAATAATATATATAACTAAAAATACTTTTCAAGGAGGCCCTCTCATGGCAGAAAAATCATTACACTCGGTATGCCGGTGGACTTTCAATCCCGGAAAAGGCGGCTTTGTCCCCGGTGACATGCGTCAGGCGTGGAATTCTGATAACCTTGATACCCCTGGAATGGCCCGTCTTGTCGGAGAAAAAATCGCACCGAAAATGCCCGATCATATCAAACTCGGCATTGAGGCACACTACGATGCTGAAGTTGATGATAATAATGCCGGTGAATTCGCCGATGCACTTGTGGATTCAAAGCTTGCTCTTGCGATGATAACCCCCGGCGCGCACAGCCATTTTGCATACGGCGGCATTGCATCACTGGACCCCGGTGAAAGGAAAGCCGCTGAAGAACTCGGAAATAAAACTGTCGATATTGCTTACGGCCCGCTTAAAAAAGCATGGGATACAGACGCTGTTCCGACACTTGTTCTCTGGAACGGTTCCTACGGGTATGATATGGCTACGATTGCTATTCAACAGATGTACCGGAACCTGAAAGAAAGCATTGCCGGGTTGTGCAAATATGAAGCCGATGCCGGTGGTAAACTGTATATCGGTATTGAGCCCAAACCTAATGAAGGGCATCCTGCAATGCTCATTCCGACAGTCGCCAGCGCGCTTCTGATATTCCGGAAACTCGAAGAAGAGTTCGGGATCGACCGCTCGCGCTGCGGTGTCAATAAAGAATTCGGTCATTCTGAGATGATTGGTCTCGATCATGTGTACGATTCGGTCGAAGAGCTCGATAACGACGGTATGGTGCACATGCATCTTAACAGCCAGGGGTACAACGATGGTATCATTCTCGGAGGCCCCGGGAAATATGATATCGACCACGGTACCCGTATCAACGGCATGAATATCGCTATCGCCGGACTCCTGAAAAATGCCGGGTTCAAACGCTGGAAAGGCCACGACATGCAGACCCGCGCCTATGACAACGAAGAACAGGGGATCGACCGGGTTGTCCGTTCTATTCTCAGTTGGGATGCCTGCGAACAGGCCGCGGCAGAGCTCGATGAAAAGCAGCTCATGACATTATTGACAAAAAGGGAAACCGCACAAGCGGAAGACATGATGCGCGCTGCGGTCGTGAATGCGCAGAAAAAGTTTGATGAAATGTATAAGTGATGAATTAAATATTGAACATCGAACAAGGAATGTCGAATGTTGAAGTACGGATTACCTTCTTCAGTTCGATATTCCTTGTTCATTATTCATCGGTTTGTCACCATAACAAAGGACACATACTGCCATGAAGTCACCCCAGAAATATTTCAAGGTCGATCCGTGGGCCGTAATTGAAAAAGGATTTGATCACAAGCGGAGCAGGATTTCCGAGTCGATGTTCTGTCTGGCAAATGAGTTCATGGGCACCCGCGGTTATTTTGAAGAAGGCTACAGCGGGGACCATCTGGTCGGCAATTATTTCAATTGCACCTATGAAAGCATGAATATCGATCATGATCAGCTCTTTAAAGGGATGATTACCAGAAGCGAATTTCTCCCGAACGGTGTCGACTGGCTCCATACCCGGATTTTTATCGGTAATGAGCGTCTTGACCTTGCGAAATCAAATTTCAGTGGTTTTGTGCGGAAAGTTGACATGAAAACCGGCCTTCTCACGCGTGAATTTATCTGGACTACTAAAAAAGGGAAAAAGGTCAAAATCATTTTTCAGCGCTTTCTCAGCCTTGTCAACAGAAACATGGGGCTGCAGCGGATTCGTTTCAAACCGCTCAATTTCACCGGTACTGTCAAAGTGATTATGGGCCTTGATTTTTCAATCCTTCACGAAATAGCCGAAGGATGGACGCAGGTCAAGGAAAGCGATTCGGGATATGTCCCGCGTGGTAAATGTTTATGGGAAGTAATCAAAAAGGGGAGTGCCGGCGGTATCTATTCGATCATGGCACAGACGTTGGAAAGCAAATTGCCGCTCTTTTCAAGTTTTCGTATCGATACGGATGCAAAAATCAAGCCGAAGCGGATTGAAGACAACAGCCGCCTGGGCGCGGAGTTCATGCTCCCGGTAAAGGAACGGCAGGAAGCGGTTGTAGACAGAATAGCGATCAGCCACTGGCAAAAAGGGCGGACCCCCGCACAGGTGTGGCGTGACGGCCTCAAACAGGCAAAAGCGGCATCAGCAGAGGCATTCGACACTGCTCTTGAACAGCAGCGTGAATACTGGAAAAACGTCTGGGATGTGCTTGACATTGAAATCGACGGTGATCCCGAATTGCAGCAGGGACTCAGGTTTTCGTTGTTCCAGTTCCACCAGAATTATATCGGCGGCACCGAACGGCTGAATATTCCGTGTAAAGGGCTTACCGCTGAAGTTTACTATGGTTGGATATTCTGGGATACGGAAACATACTGCATTCCCGCGTATGTTTTTTATAATCCAATAGCCGCAAAAAAACTCCTTCTGTTTCGCTATAATACGCTTCAGCAGGCAATCGACCGGGCACAAGAACTGGGACATGAAGGCGCGCGGTATCCGTTCTGCACAATTAACGGACAGGAAACCTGCGGCACCTGGCAGCACGGCGATCTCGAAGTACATGTGGGACTGGCGGTGTTTTATGCACTCCAGCTCTATACCCGCATGACACAGGACAAGGAATTTCTCTACAAAGAGGGAATAGAGATGCTTCTCCAGATAAGCCGGTTCTTTGCCGACCGGGGTGAATTCAGCCCGAAAACCGGAGAGTTCGGCTTGTACGGCGTTATGGGGCCCGATGAATATCATATGATGGTCAACCATAACTGCTATACAAACGGCATGACCCGGAAGCTGTTTGAGTATACCCTTGACGTTATTGCGGAGATGAAACGGAAAGCGAAAAAACAGTACAAAGCTGTATCGCAGAAAGCCGGGCTCGATAGAAAGGAAATAAACTACTGGAAAAAAATGGCGAAAAAGATGCGGATCCCGTACGACAAAAAGACTGATCTCTATGAGCAGCATGAGGGCTATTTCGATCTTCCTGAGGTCGATGTCAAGGTGATCCCCGATGAGCAGATTCCGATTTATCACAGTTGGCCGTACTATAAGATTTTCCGCTATAACATGATCAAGCAGCCGGATTTCCTGTTACTTCCGCTCTTTTACAGCAGCGACTATTCGATCCAGACAAAGAAAAGGAATTTCGAATACTACGAGAAACGGTGCATTCATGAGTCATCGCTGTCACCGTCGATCCATTCGATTCTGGCGTCGGAATTGGGCAAAGACACAATGGCCTACGATTTCTTTGTGTACATGGCGCGGCTTGACCTTGACAACTACAATCGTAACTCCGAACAGGGCCTTCACATTACGGCAATGTCGGGCGCGTGGCTCAACATGGTGAACGGTTTCGGCGGCATGCGTACCGACGGCGATATCCTAAGCTTTAATCCATCGATACCAAAGCAGTGGAAATCCTACCGCTTCAAGGTACTGTATCAGGGATCAAAGGTTGAGGTTACTGTCGATAAAAAGAAATGCCGGTTCGCAGTTGTTGAGGGCGATGAAGTACCGGTGATGATATACGGGAAGAAGCATACTGTCACGTCTGAGGGCGTGGAGCTGAAGCTCAAAAAACTGGGTTAGCAAAACCAGGGGTTCCTTGGGTAGCACTGTTTCGTACCTACGGCACGGGCAAGAGGTGATAGTCTGGCTACGCTGTGTTAGAAATGTTAAGCCCCTGACGGGGCTTTGAGAATGAAACAAAAACAAGCGAATTGGCTTTCATGTCCCGTAGGGACGAAACAAAATGTAATAGCATAACTACCATATAACCATATACAGTATTTACAGAAAGGAGCAATTCGTGGCTCAGAAAGACATCGAAATAATTTCTGCGGGGCATTTGTGCCTCGACCTCATTCCTGCC
>WJKA01000220.1 GCA_014729375.1 Chitinivibrionales bacterium | reverse complement strand
GAGCAACAGTGGGCTGCTATTGAGTGTTATGCCAATCCAGCCATTCCTGCTGCAGGTGAACGTCTTGGTTTTATAGGATATGCAGTACAGCCAATAGGCGAAGTTAATTCATAAGTAGGTCGATTATGGGAGGCTAGTAACATAGCCTCCCTACTAAATAAACTCTGGAGGTTGGTGAGAAATGAGTTTACCACAAGAAGTTAGCGCATCGTATCAAGCCCTTGTTGAAAGCGGTAATATACGATATGTCACAGAGCCTGATGCAGCAGCGAGTATAGCTGCCGTGTCAGATGGCGCTGCAGCTGCATGGGCATGGTCAGCATATGTTGAGATAGTTGCTGCTGCAGTTGTAACCGACCCGTGCTGGCTTGCAGGAGTATTTCTGCATTTACCGGTTGTTGAAGCGTTCTATGGTGATTTTGCGATTGCCACAGGAGCTGCGGGTTCTGAAGTTGACATAGCAGAAGTGCCGTTCGATGAAGAGCTCTTTGCTGTTGTCGAGGGTAAGGCACACATGCATGCATTCCCGCATCCAATAAAAATAACAGGCTCTCCGCGGCTTGCCGTCCGGCTTCGAAAGAATACCGCAGCAAGCGCTGCAGGATGCAGTCTCAGATTATGGCTTGCCGAAGCAATCGGAACATAACAGGATATTAGGGCAGGGTCACTCCCTGCCCTCACCCATATATATATAGGAGGTGAAAAGTGAGTATAGGATTATATCCTTATAAATCAGGGCTGGGTGGTGTCGAGCCTGTTGCTCTGATAGATTACAATATTTGTTTAGTAACGTCTCCTACCAGACAGTACCGAAGGGTAACCTGGTATGAGCCACTTCCCCCATTTCAGTTTCTCAACATAGGAGCAATAGCTGCAGGAACACAATCCAACTTGACGCAGGCGACGAACCTTGCGTTATGGGATGGTGAGTTTGGACAGTACCGCTGGTATGGTCTTGACAATGTGCAGACGACTTTATGGCTTCCACGAACGAATGGACGCGGCAGCCTGAAAAATATGCAGGTTCCGTATGATATTCAAATACCCTCGCGTGATCCAGACCTTCACCTGACTGAAATATTCGTGTGGGAGGACAAAGTCCCCTGGTTTCAAGCGCAAAATATCATGGATTATGGTCTGGATAATGCACGCTATATTGCAGAGGGCTACAGGTTTGTCACGACAGAGATAACCGATCCGGCAACGCTGGAAGGAATCAAAGCTGGAAATATTCAGTGTGTCTACTTGACCTGTTACGGACAGGCTGGACGACCACAGTAGGAGGAAAGTGATGTTAAATATAGATATTAGAAAGGGAGTCCCCCTGGTTGGTCCATACACTGCACTGGCTGCAGCTGGCGCTGCGAACGCAGCTGCTATATGGCAGGTCAGCGACACCAACGTAATAGGGACAAAGTCCTACAGGATCAA
Source organism: Chitinivibrionales bacterium (assembly GCA_014729375.1). Lineage (GTDB taxonomy): Bacteria > Fibrobacterota > Chitinivibrionia > Chitinivibrionales > WJKA01 > WJKA01. The sequence continues at coordinate 1,994 of WJKA01000220.1, read as the reverse complement.
GCGTATATGGGGGTTGAACGCTGCAGGCGTAAATACCCTGTTGCATATTGGCACTGGAGTTGGTGGTGCTTTTGTTGATGTTATTCCTCCCTGGGAGACAATGAACGGTTTGAATTTTGAATATCCAGCTGCATTGTTTACCGGCGTAGAATTAGCAGTAGACCTCACCGCGTATCCTGTTGTAGCAACTGTGTCTGTCCAGGTAGAAGTAGAAGAAATTGGATAGTAACTATGGCAGAAGAAAAAAAAGAGCAAAACCAGGCTAATGTTGCTTTAGGAGCGTTTGGAACTGCAGGGTTGATAACAACTGCATGGGCGTTATTGCAGAAAAAGCAGGGGTCAGCAGCTCCTATTGATGAAGCTACAACAAAACTGCTGCTTGCTATCGCACAGTCAAATGAAAGTATAGATAAGACCACTAAGGATTTGCTGCAAGCAATAGTAAATGCTATTGGGGCTGATGGTACCGGGAGTTTACAGAATCCACGATCTTTTATTGCCTGGCGATTTGTTCCAACGGCGATAAATACCGGTGAACAAATGCCAAGCAGGATGATCCCCTATGGCTTCCATCTGGTAATTAAGGCATACCATACAAATTTTGGTATTATGTATGTTGCTCCAAGCAAACCAGATGCTCAGAATGCGACGAGTGCCTATCCGTTGATTGCGAACGAGGCAGTTGAACTCAAGATCAGAGATTCTGAAGATGCCTGGATAGCAGCTACAAACTTGGGTGATTCTGTTGTTTGTATAATAGAACAGGAGGTGTAGCATGGCTCATGCGATAACGTCTCCACCGATGTTGCGGATCAAGCGATCAACTCAAAGTGGATCAAAAGGAATGACAGCAGCATACGCTGCTGTTTATGAAGAGAGCTGCAGCCTGGCATACTACTTTGCCGGTGCTAAAATCGTCCTGTCGGGCATGCAGGCTGGCGATGATGTAGATGTCCGTGTTCGAGTTAAAGTTACCAGTGGGGGAAGCTATATTGCTTATGATCACACGAATTATACCGACGCACAGCCTGCCGGACACCAAGTTTGTTATATTACGCCAATTCCTGATGTGTATGGCGTTGAGATAGCAATGCGTCAGACAGCAGGTGTCCTGTTAAATATCGATACAGAATTTTTCGACGCAAAAAGGATAGGATTAGCGTAAATGGCAGTTGTAACATGGGGAACTGCACATATTCTGGCAGGAACGTTGGGTGGAAGAGCGTGTCCTGTACTAAAAATTGATAACCATAGGGCAGTTATTTGTTATGTAAAAATGGTTGGGGGAAATCAAGTTGCCTATGCTTGTGTTGTCGATGTAGATCCAACGACTGGTAATTTTACCACGTATGCAGAAGCGGAGTTTTGTGCTGACACTACTGCGATAGGTGATGCACTATGGGCATGTTTATTAAGCTCAACGTCTTTTTATGTTGGGTACAGTAATAATGCGGATGGGGACACAGTATATGGCAGAGTTGGTAATATTTCAGGAACCACCATTACATTTGGAGCGGAGACGAGAACCTTAAATTTCTCATCAAGGTATCAAAAATGTGCTGCTCTGGACAGCACACACGTACTGGTAGCAGCTGAAAGGGAGGACTTTCCCAATGAGGGAAAGGGGGATGCACGCGTTGTTGAAGTATCAGGTGACATGATAATCAACCTAGGAGGACAGGTCCAATTCCAGACCGATAGATGGACCCCGTGGGGATTATATCCTTACATAATATCGTTAACCAGCAGTACGGCAATAATTTCTTATGTTGATATGCTGGGTCTTTCAGGTAAAGTATATGTATATTATCTGACGATAGCTGGGAACACGATAACACTGGAATCAAACGCTTTATGGGATGCTGACGAATCTGAGAACCTAAAGGGGATAAGATTAACAAACAGCAGATTTTTAAGTATGTGGTATGACATTGCAAATACCCAAGAGGAAATATGTGTTGGAACAGCACCTACGACACAAGGACCAATAAGTC